>JAISQR010000115.1 GCA_031274035.1 Treponema sp.
AAGACATTACCTGTTTCATTGATTCGTTCCCGAGTCAAAGCAACAACCGGGATATTTTGCTCATTAGCCTTTTGCAGAAGGGCTCCAAATTCAGAGATTTCCGCAAGACAATGATCAATTAACACTTTCTTCTCTACTAAAGGAGCAATATCATACACCATCCCTTTTGATGAAAGTGCGGGGACAAATTCAGTCTCAATATAGTTCTTAATCTCCTCTATTTTCCCTTGATACGGAGTGGCAGCCTTCCTATTTCTTAAATTAAACCGTTGTATAACCTCACCAATAAATTTCATTTCTGTTTCAGGTAAAGGGTAAGATGCGCTTGCAAAATACTCTCTTGACCTTTCAACCCATGCCTTCCATCTAGGAAGAATGGTTTTTAATGTTTTAAGGGCCATCAACGAAAAAGGATCCGGATTTGTCGGAACAATAAAAGCATCAGAGGACATAAAAAATGTTTGATTAATTGCACTTAATCCGGGGTTCATATCAATAAAAACATAATCAATATTGTATTTATCAGCACACAATTTGATAAGCTGGTAAAAAGAACCGGGCAAATTTTGCAGAGTAGAAATGGCATTGTTGCTATAAAGAGATAAACTCAACGTAGAATCATATTCCGATAAATCCATGTGCCCTGGAATTAAAAACAGATTTTTATTTGACACAGAAGAGTAACAATCTATTACCTGAATAGGGTTTGGCTTCCCTTCAAATGCTACCTTGACCGCATCTTTTATATTATTATGCACTGTACTTTCAGATGAATAATAATCATCAAATTGATCCCCCAGTAATAACCCGGTTAAATTGCATTGGGGATCGCCGTCTACTAGCAAAACCTTTTTCCCTTTAGTAGTAAGGGACCATGCCAGGTTAAAAGTGGTGGTGGTTTTGCTTACTCCCCCCTTATGGTTAAATAGCACTATTATTTTTGCATTCATGTTAGTAGCTCCTTTTACTTCCTTATTTTAGTACAGCTTAAAATAGCCGCAATTTCACCTGGGTTTTTCCTGTTTTTATCGGAACCGGCATATAAACTATGGGTGATTTCAGATGAGTTATAGTAGCAATCAATATTTATTCTTTTTGTAATTTGATGATAACGATTTTGAATGTTCTCAACAACTTTTTTCTTCATACGAAGATTTATACAAAATGTTTCAAAATATTCACTTACCGACATATATTTTCCTCTAAATATTTAAACGATTTCATACTTACCAAGCAAAGACAGAATAAATACCACATGGCTAAAAACATTGCGGAAACCGGGTAAGCAAACCACAAATTCTTCGCCGCGAAACTCTGCTCATTAAGTACGTTTCCAGCATACTATTCTCTAGCATATCATACCTTATGATAACCCGTCACTACCCGACCCGGAAAAACGGCGGGCCAGGCGAAATTTACGCTTATTAAGTTTATCAATTACGGGAGGTTAAAGTCTACCCCCTGCATAGGGCCAGCGCATATAAATTGCTAATTCCTTATTATATAAAGAATTAACGAACAACAACCTGAAAAACCCTGATCCTGCAATTCCTTATACT
This sequence comes from Treponema sp., assembly GCA_031274035.1. Lineage (GTDB taxonomy): Bacteria > Spirochaetota > Spirochaetia > Treponematales > Breznakiellaceae > JAISNI01. Next base: position 1,560 of record JAISQR010000115.1, read on the forward strand.
ATATAGAGTTACGATTTTATATGCGCTCACCCTGGTGGTTGGAGCGGAGAAGCTTCCCTAAGACCCTACGGAGTGAGTATACTAAAAGATATGCAGGTAGAAATAATAGAGACCGATGTGGATCATCCCAAGGAAATAGAGGCCCTGCTCCCTCACCGGAAGCCTTTTCTCTTTGTGGATACCATCATCCGGGCTGATACGGAGAAGATCAGCGCTGTCCATGTGTTCACTCCGGGAGAATTCTTCTTTCAGGGGCATTTTCCCCAGTACCCGGTGGTGCCTGGCGTGATCCTGATAGAAGCCCTGGCCCAAGCTGGCGGAGCGGGCTTGCGTAAGATCGGCGCGCTCGGCGGGGATACGCTCTTTTTCCTCGCTTCAGTGGACAAGGTTAAATTCCGTCGCCCGGTGCACCCCGGGGAGGAGCTGAGGATGGAGATAGACAACCTCCGGATCTCCGCTCAGATGATAAAGCAGGCTGGTAAAGCATATATAGGAGACGAATTGGCTGCGGAAGCGGAATGGCTGTGTTTAGTGAGGAGAACCCCGTGAGTATCAAACCCATGGTGCGGAACAATATTTGTCTTAATAGTCATCCCCAAGGCTGCGCCGAGGGGGTGAAGCGGCAGATTGCTTCTATCCGCCACACCCTTGCAGGGGGGAAAAGTCCTGGGGAGTTGCGACGCACGGTCCCTGAGGGCATTCCCAAACTGGTCCTGGTCATTGGGTGTTCCACGGGCTATGGCCTTGCAAGCCGGATCGCCGCGGGGTTCGGTTACGGCGCGGCTACCCTGGGCATTTCCCTGGAAAAAGCCCCGACCGCAAGCAAGCCGGGAACCCCGGGGTATTACAACAACCGGGCCTTTGACGGGGAAGCCGCAAAAGCAGGACTCATCGCGCGAACCGTGGAGGGGGATGCGTTTTCGGATCAGATCAAAGGGGCAGCAGCAGCAGCCCTGAGAGAAATTGCATCTACCGCAGGGTTGCCCCCCAAGCTGGATCTCATCATCTATTCCCTGGCATCTCCGGTTAGGACCGATCCCGCTGATGGGACCTGTTATCGTTCGGTGATCAAGCCCATCGGAAGCCCCTATGCAGGAAAAACCGTGGATATGATGAGCGGCAAGATCAGCATTGCCCAGATAGAACCAGCCACCGAAGCGGAGATTGCCCATACCATCAAGGTCATGGGCGGTGAAGATTGGGAACGCTGGATCCATGCCCTGGATAAGGCGGAGCTCCTGGCTCCGGGGGTACGGACCGTGGCCTATACCTACCTGGGCCCGGAACTTTCCTGGCCGATTTACCAGAACGGCACCATAGGCCGGGCCAAGGAAGACCTGGAACGGGCCTGCCGGGCTATTAACGAGCAGACCCCTGCCCGCGCCTGGGTTTCGGTAAACAAAGCCCTGGTAACCCGGGCAAGCGCGGTGATTCCCATCATCCCCTTTTACGTGTCCTGTCTTTTCACGGTGATGAAAGCCAAGGGCCTCCATGAGTCCTGCATAGCCCAGATCGCCCGGCTCTACCAGGAGCGGCTCTACACCGATGGAGCCCGCCGGGATCCCCGCGCGGTTCCAGTGGATGCCCAAGGCCGGATCCGCATGGACGACTGGGAAATGCGGGAGGATGTCCAAGCAGAGACCCGCGCCCTGATGGAAGCGGCCCAAGGAGATCTGCTGCTGGAGCGTGCCGATGTGGCGGGGTTCAGGCATGATTTTCTTGAGGCCCACGGATTCGATATGGCCGGCGTGGATTATGAGGCGGAGTGCGTTCCCAGCATACCATGAACGATACCTTGATTGTAACTTTACTGGATAAATTCAGCGCGAGTTCAGTAACTGAATTGGATTTGCAGGATGGGACCGCCCGTCTCATCCTTAGAAAAGAACGCGCCCCGCTCCATGCCCAAAATCTTCCCGACGAGGAGGCCCCCCTTCCCGCGGATTCGCAGGTCGAAGTGTCCCCTGGGGCGGATGTTCTGGTGGCGGCAGTTCCCACAGCTCTCGGGGAACCTATCACCAGTCCTATGGTCGCCACGTTTTTTGCGTCTCCCAGCCCGGATGCTCCGCCCTTTGTCGTTCCTGGTTCCCTGGTTAAGGCCGGAGATACCCTGTGCATCCTGGAGGCCATGAAGATGATGAACCGGCTGGAAGCGGACTTTGACGGTGAAAT
>JAISQR010000116.1 GCA_031274035.1 Treponema sp.
CCGCCGTACCTGCTGTTTCTCAAAGAAGCTGCGTAACCACTGGAAGGCATTTGAGATGGTTTTCTTTTACATCAATTACGGCTTTATTTGATACCCGGCATACTTTCTGGATCACCACCCCTGAGTAGTTACAAAAGACATGCAAATTTCTTAAAAATTCTACTTGACACATTGTACTATTCATTTAGTATTGTACTAGATGAATAGTACAATAGCAGAGCCGAAATTGTATAATATTGATCGGATCAGCTTTTCCCTGGATCCCGCAAACGGGGTTCCGATTTACCGGCAGATCATACAGCAGATTGAGTACGCCATCCTTTCGGGACGGATGCGGTCCGGAGACCGTTTGCCGACAATCCGTTCCCTAGCGGTGGAACTCAAGATCAACCCCAATACTATAGCCAAGGCATATAACGAACTGGAGATTCGGGGGATTCTGGTTACCCAGGTGGGGAGCGGTACTTTCATCTCCGATAAAAAACCCGATGGGGGGGAGGATGCCCGTGACCGGAAGATACAGGAAGTCCTGGGGCGTTTTATTGATGAGATGCAGAACCTAGGTGTGGATAAAAGGGAACTGGCGAAACTTATCGAGGCTTGCGATGAAAGGAGGACAAGATGAGCCTGAAACAGATAATGGGCATTGAAATGCCCCTGATAAAGAATTGTTCTGCGCCCCGGCAGATGCGGGATTTTACGAGTTTTAAGATTTTTGTTTTGGTACTCTGTGCGGCGGGGATCATCGTAGGCCTCATGGATGACGCGGGGCCGGCGGAGGTGTTGGGAGCGGCGGGAACGGGGTCCCTTGCCGGAATATCGGCGCTTATTGCCCTTCTGCTCCTCATTATCCCTTCGGTGCGGAAAATTGAAGAATGGGAGCGGGCGGTACTGCTCAGGCTGGGCCGATTCCATAAAGTGAAGGGGCCGGGAATCGTTTTCCTTGTACCGGTGATCGATAGAATCTACCAAATTATCGACATCCGCATCAGGGTAACGGATTTTTCCGCCCAAGAGACCCTTACAAGAGATTCCGTAACGGTCAATGTTGACGCCTTCGCCTTTTGGCTGGTCTGGGATCCCCAGAAGGCCGCCCTGGAAGTAGAAAATTATGTGGACGCGGTGGTACTGGCTTCCAAGGCGGCGCTGAGGAACGCGGTATCCAGTAACGACCTGTCCACTTTTCTTGAACGGGGGGATCTTATTGAAAAGCATATCCAGGCCGAGGTAGAACGGCAAACAACCGAGTGGGGGATCACGGTACAGTACATCGAGATAACCGATGTCCAGATACCCGAGGCCCTACAGGACTCCCTTTCCCGAATCGCCCAGGCGGAACGGGAAAAGAAGGGCCGCATCCTCCTAGCGGACGCGGAGATCGAAATCGCCAAAAAACTTGAGGAGGCGGTACAAATCTACGCCAAAAACGAACCGGCTATGAAGCTGAAGATCCTTTCGATATTGAACGAAGGGCTGAAAGCGGGGAACTCTATGATGCTGGTACCCAATTCCATCACCGAGAACCTGAAAGCCAAGGACATTTTCGGTTTGGAGGCCCTTACGGAACTGCGGCGGAAGAAAAGGGAAGAATAATAATGAAAAGACAACAGAATACTTAGTTTTTTTACCCTTCTTCGCCGCAAACCGAAGGTTCGCGGAAGGAAAAAGAGCGTTTTCTCACCAAAACCTTCGTATCCGCGGTTAAAATTCTTCAAATTTGGGTATTTTCGCGGTACTTTGAAGTAGTGTACTTTCCTTTTTCGTGTCTTTTCGTGCCTTTTCGTGCCTTTAGCGGTTGAATTTCTTAAAAATAACATTGCCGGCGTCCCTTTGGCCGGTCTTGACCGGCTCCCATTCCCTCCGTAAAATACTTTGTTCGGCGGTATCACCCGGGCGCACCGCGAGGCAGCCATACGGCGTACGGCCGAATAGGGCGGTACGATTTTGACCGTCCATGATGCCATTACAATAATATATTGTAAGGAATTACAGAAAAGCGGTTTTTCCACAGGGTTCAAAGACAGGGCATGCGGGGAGGCGGCGCTATTTTTCAAGCAGGTATAAGTATTCTTTTACATGGATATTCCGGTTATTTAAATTTCTGCCGCCCCTGAAGGTATTATAGTCTGTTTCCAGCACTTCGGCTTTTCCAAGGCGGTGCAGCATATCTTTCATACCGCCGGGGCTGATAAAGCCTTCTGAATTAAATGAAACGAGAATATACTTTGCTTTTATTTCTGTTATCAACGCTGTTAATGCCGAATAGGCGTATTTTGCTTTATTGTAAGCCGAACGGTTCCAGTCTTCCGGTATTCCCGATATTCTGCTCGCCTTAAAAGGGGCTTCGTAATCTACTATTAAATTGAGCATAAAATAATTTGAACCATAGGGATGCTGATTATAGGGCGGGTCCAGATAGGCAATATCCACTTCAGGGGCGTTTTTAATAACCGTATTTGCGTCACCCTGGTAAACAAGCACCTCTGAGTTAAAATTACTGAAAACAGGAAAGGGCAGATGAATGTTGCCGGTTATTCTCAATAATGCGTCCCGATTCTTTCCTCCGAACTGGCCTATTCCCTTGTCCTTGTTTTTATAAAAGCCTTTAAATACTCCCGATGTATTCGCGTGTATAGACGCCTCCGACAAGAGGGGGGCAAGAAAAAATATCCGGCTGCCCTCCGGTATTTTGCCGATAAGCTGCCGTGCGGTATCTATATACATTGCGTTTCTTGCCGTATAGAAAACCCTTTCGCTTTTTTTGATATTACAATCATCGAAAGGGGCATATAGATCCGATACGATTCCCCTTTTAAGATACTTATCCGATAAAGCGCCGGTAATTTCCGTATAATAATCTTTTAATTCATGGATTTGAAGTTCATCTTCATTTGACAGATAGCACCGGTTTATGACGGAGGAATATTTTTCCAGATCGTTTACGATAAGGATATCCGCAAATTGTTTGAAATACCGCGCGACAATGCCCGAACCGCTGAATACATCAAACATAGAGAATCTTTTTTTATTCAGCCTGTTTTGTATCTTTTTTATCCCGCCGCCGATAAAACCTAAAAGAGAGCGCTTGTTGCCTATATAGGTGATAAGCTGTTGGCTGAGATAAGCCTCTTTTTCGGCAAATTCAGCAGGCGGCGCTTTTAACATTGGAGATACGGCGTTGATATTCTGCAAAACTTATTGTTCCCGCTATAAGTTCAGGTTTCCGTCAAATTTCGTACACAGCCCTGGCAATAGGCATACGCCTGCCCATGCCGAAGGCCCGTTGAGAAACCTTGAGTACGGGCGGGGCCTGACGCCGCTTGAACTCGGCGCGGGCTACGGTCCTGATGATACGGGCGGCTAGATCCCCGTCCCATCCTTCGGCCTCTATTTCATCCTTCGACATATTATTGAAAAGGTAGAGTTTCAGTATCTCATCCAGGATTTCGTACGGGGGAAGGCTGTCCTGATCCTTCTGGTTTGGCCGCAGTTCCGCCGAAGGCGGCTTTTCCAGTATGGCATGGGGAATAATACCGCATCCTTTTTCAGCAAGGGATCTTTCGTTTATGCGGCGGCAGAGTGCAAAAACTTCGGTTTTGAAGAGATCGCCTATGGGCCCTAGGGCCCCGTCCATATCGCCGTAGAGCGTACAGTAGCCCATGGCAAGCTCGCTCTTGTTCCCGGTAGTAAGGAGCATAGAGTCGAACTTGTTGGAAAAGGCCATGAGCAGGGTTCCCCGTATGCGGGCCTGAAGGTTTTCTTCGGCAATGTCGAAGGTGCGGCCTTCAAATACACTCTCCAGCGTAGAGAGAAAACTGGTATAAACCTGTTCTATGGAGAGCGCTTCATAGCGACAGCCCAGATTGGACGCCAGTTCCGCGGCGTCGTCCCTGGAACCCTGGGACGAGAACCGGGAAGGCATACTGAAGCAGACGATATTTTCTTTTCCGACAGCCTTTACCCCCAGATATGCAACAAGGGCCGAATCTATCCCGCCTGAAAGCCCCAGATGCGCCCGTTTAAACCCGCACTTCCGCATATACTCGCGTATACCCATGATAAGGGCTTCTTCCAGAATGTCCAACTCGTGCCGGGTAAGGCCCGCCTTGAAGGGGTCCTCCTGCAAAAGGCCGGGGGCCAAAACGGGGACGGTTAGGGCTGTTTCCGGCTTCGCGGCAAGCGGCGATGAGCTATTCCAGCAGACCAGGTCTTCCTTAAAGGCCCTGGCGGAAACGCACAGAGGATAGTCCTTTATACCGGCGGATTTTTCCGCGTCGGGGGTAGGGGCTACTACGAAGGAGCGTCCGTCGAATATGATAGAATCGTTGGCGCCTACGGCGTTTATATAGATAAGGGGGATATTCCCCCGTAGAGCAATACGTTCGGCAAGCCTCCGGCGTACTTTGAGCTTGCCTGCCACATAAGGCGACGCGGACGGTACGCAGAGCAGGGTGCAACCCTGATCCAAAAGTTCCCGTACCGGGTCCTTCATGTAGGCCGTACCCGGCGTATCGGTCTCGCGCCATACATCCTCGCAGATAGCCGTGCCTATGCGCTCGCCTTTCCATTCAAAGACCGGCCATCTCTGGGCGGATTCAAAGTTCCGCGCCTCATCAAATACATCGTAGGTGGGGAGCAGCGTTTTAACCTGTTCGTAAGCCAGTTTTCCGTCCAAAATTATCCCGTAGACATTAACCAGATTCTTGCCCCGGCTGTAGGGGTTGCGGTTTACAAAGCCTATACCTACGGCAATATCCCCAGGCAGTTCTCGCTGGAGCAGATGTACTGTTCGGATGTTCAGTTCGACAAAACGATCCTGGTCGAGAAGGTCCATAGGAGGGTAGCCGCAAACCGCCAATTCGGGAAAGAGCACCAGTTCCGCCTGTTGTTCGTCCCCGGCCCGTCTTGCAAAGGCAAGTATCTTTTCTTTATTTCCGTTAAAATCGCCGATAGTTGAATTGATCTGGGCAATAGCTATACGCATGATAACATCAAGTATAGCATGAAAAAATATTTTGGAAAAGGGGCAGCGCTTACTATACAGCAGGGCATCGGCGTTTACTCTGAGAACAATGCCTGATACAGGAAATCCGAATCCAGGGCGCCATTCCCCGTCATCACCCGGCACTCGTCTTCCCGAAACGTAATGTCCAGCATCCAATGCAGGCCGTTCTCTATTCCCCAATGCCCACGGATATCCTTCCTGAACTCATCCGCGGAAAAATCTCCGCTTGAGAGGTAATACCGGTCCGTTTGTACCGTCTCTTTGCCTTTTTCCGTCCTGAATGTCCGGTATTGCACTATCGTCTTTACATCCTGCCGCGCATCCCGCTTCTCCAGCCGCTCAAGCCCCGTTACCGTCCTGATTTCACGCCGCTCAACACGCCCATGCCCCTTCTCTTCCTCCCCCTCCCATATGTCTTCGGGCATCTCCCCTCTCTCCCCCTGCTCCATCCCCTCAAAGTAGTCTTTGATGTTCTCATACAGCGTCTTCTGATTCTCTTTCACGGCGTGTATATAGTCCGCTTCCTTTTCCCGTATTTTCTTTGCTATCCCCGTCTGGCAGCTCACCGCGGACGCGGTAACCGCATCCCCTTTCACATCCAGAATGTCCAACAGTTTCGGCGCCGCTTTTATCTCATTGCTCGCGGAAACGTTGTTTCCGATTCTTCGGTTGTCAACTGCCCGAGCGTCAACCCATGCTCCCCTATCCACGCGCTTACC
>JAISQR010000131.1 GCA_031274035.1 Treponema sp.
TTCTAATCGGCATGAGTTGCGTGGTTATTGATCGTGAAGGTCTCTACAGGAAAGCGGGGTATAACTCCTATCTTGAATACTCGGAGCGTCTTTTTGAAAAACTGGATATTGCCCGGCAAACACTGAGCGATGCAAAAATAATTGTTTCCGCCTATATCGACCACTACAAGGGGCTTTCAAAACAGGGGTTCCAGTTAGGGCGTAACGCGCACAAGCTCCGCTTTTTAGATGAAGCCCTCGAAAACCATACGGATGAAAACGAGGTCTACAGCAGGGCGGCCAATGCCACTTTCCGGGAATTCGTGGATTGGGCGCGGCGATCCCCCGCCGCCCTCCCCGTGCCCGAACCAAAAATATCAATCAAAATTGAGGGTGGTAAAATTCTCATAGATGGGCAAAATATCCTGAATATACCCGCAAGCATCCCGGAAAGGATTAAAGAAAGCGTAACCCGCGACCTTGCCGAAACTTTTCGCATCCGCGCCTCTGGCAATGAGCCTTATATCGTGGACACTTATGGGCGCGGGGAGCAGCGGGCCATTGACACCTTCCTTAAAAAATACAGGGCAAAAAAATAATTCTTTCAATTAGAGTTATCTGTACATTGAAACGCGATAATGGGAATACGCAACAAGGCTGTAGCCTGACAAGCCATGCTGCTAAAATGGCACTATCCGTAATGCTCTTAATATCTTGAAAACAAGGTATAGGACAATAATCGTGATCGCCGTTATGACTATTGCCAAAAGAGTATTGCGCTTCCCTTTGCCCTTTTTATTTTCCACTTCCAGAATAGCGATCTTCGTGTCCCGTTCAGACATGGCCCTAGCTTGGGATGCTTCATAAGTGTTGAATTTTTCGGCCTGCCTCCTGTTTATTTCCCGCTCCGATTCCAACTGGACATTTAGCTTTTCCGCCTCCCCCCGCAATCCCTCCGCCCTGTTTCCCAATGCCTGTATTTGGGGTAGCCATAGATTGCCCTCCGGGACGGAAACCATATCTTTTTCCAGTTCCTTTAGACCCTCCACGATACCCCGGCTTTCGGCCTCGATTTTAACGCCGGTAATGGCAAGATCCGCCTGTTGTTTCTGTATCTCCCCCTGTATGGCCCGGTATTTCTGGGCTTCTACGCTGGCGGGCGGGGCCGCTTGCGTGGTTTGGCAAGCCACAAGAGCAAGGGCAGCCAGTATTACGATAAAAAGAGCTTTCATTTCTTGAAGGAGGCGGCGGCTTCCACTATCCCCTTCAAGTCCGCCATGGTGGTAAAAAGGAAAAGCACCACCGCCAGAACCAGGCAAAGCCCGCCAGGAATGAAAATAAACCACCCGTTGCCGGCATACTTGAAAGCCAATATAAACAGCGGGACCGAAAAGAATATCAGGATAAAGGCGGCAATCCTCCGGGAAGAAAGAGGGCCGGGGCTTCCATCGGACTTGTCGGCTTCACGCAAAAAACTAAACATATTACACCTCCTATTTATTGAAAAAACAATGCGCCCACTTTACGGCGGGATCATTGACCGGCTTTATCCATTCAAGAAATTTTTTATACTCCACCTTTACATCGTTTCCCGTACCCTGCCAATCGGCAAGGGTATTGCCATAGGGATCATCCCATACAACAAAATCCGGGGGTCCTATCCAATCGGCCTTACTTTCCCATTCCGCCCCTACCAGACAAACGATATGCCCCAGGGGTTTTTGCCTAATGGTGGGGAAACCAGGGAATGTACCGCTTATTACCACGGGACGCCCGGCCAGAATTTCCGAAAAAATATCATTGATTTTTCTTGCCGTTCCGAATTTCGTTACTTCACGCCCCATCCATTTATTTGTATACTCGGACAGTTCGGCGTGGATTTCCGGGTTTTTCCCGTAATTTTCAATAAATTTCCTTAAATTGTCCTCCGGCTGCTCATATTCTCCTTTTGGAAACTGATACCCCAGATAATCCAGGGCCATTACCATAGAAGTAACATTGCAGCTTTCAAACGGCTTAACAATGTTATTCCGTTGGGAATAACTTACCTTCCCGGCAGATACATTTATTTTCATTTTCTAAGCTCCCTTATATACTTCTCATTTTTTTCAATACACCCGCTGGTAATTTTTACCATGGATGTATTATCATCATCCTTAAATTCACGTATCCATTTTTCATAAGTTTTTATTTTTTCCCCGGAACACTTTACTACTTCGGTTTTTATCAGATCGATCCATGCATCCCTAATTGAAAGTAACAGTCTCTCTACTTCGTGCCATTCCGGGAATTCAATTAAATTACACGGATTGTCCTGGTTGGAATAATATACCGCCTCGAATTCATCTTTTAACTCTTCAAACACTTGTTTTTTGTATTCTTCTATTTTATCGGGCATAAGAAATTCCGTAAAATGGTTTACCTGTATCCGTGTATAAAGCGGGTTTAATATGGCCGCCGCTACCGCCCTGCGGGTCATGGTACAAACTCCATATTGCCTGAATTCATTGGTTATTCTTGTGCGGAGCTTGTTTGTTGCCTTCCGGCATTCCGCCTTACACTCCTCATCATGCAGTTCCTTTTCCCGGTTCATAAGATATTCATTCGATTTACTTTGTTCTTCCTTCTCTTTCCATTTGAGAGGTCCCAATGAACCGATCCCCCCCAGTTTCCGCAAGACGATTATTGCCGCAGTGATTACGATGATGATTGTAACAATAACCGTCCCTATAGCGGCGTATTGTTGAATCGTCATTTGTGCCAAATCTGCTTCTACGGACCCGTTCAATGTTCTACCTCCTCCGGTTTTTGTACATAAAAAAAGACCACGCACACCTTTCCCGGTATGCGTGGTCTGATTCTACAAATCCAACCCCACGTTATTGACCAGTATAAACCAACCCTAAATTTTTTTCAAGAGTATTTTCCTCCTGTGGTTTGGGGTGTACCGGGGATTCCCGGCCTTTTCCTTCTCTTCGTTACTTTTATTGTGGGAAAATATGATTCTATTCAATATAGACCTGGTTGTTCTCCATCCCGAACAATGCTGTATATAACCCATGAAACTTTGTATGCTGTCGGCGGCGTGTTTCAGTATTCCCGGATTATCCTTGTAAACAGAGGCAAACCGCTTTAGGCGGCGCTTCGCTCTTTTTATGGTGGATTTTCTTGGCAACACATGGGTAGGCCAAATTCTATAACCACAATAGTCTATACCCTGCTTCTCATGGAAAATTCCGGTTTTTGGATTGAATGTTAGATCAAGTTTCTCATTTACAAATTTTTCAATTTCCATTTTCAATTTTCCAAGATATGATTTATCTTTGTGAATAATAATAAAATCATCCATGTACCGGGCGTAATACTTTACCCGGCATACTTCCTTTATAAAATGATCCAATGGATCAAGATATAAATTTGCGAAAAGCTGGCTTGTAAGGGAACCAATCGGAATACCACGGCCCTCCGCCTCATAAGAATCAATTATTATGTCAAGTAAATTTAAAACCTTTGTATCCCGAATTGTCCGGCGTATTAT
>JAISQR010000136.1 GCA_031274035.1 Treponema sp.
CGGTTGGTGATTAATACTCGTTGTAGGCGTAGCTGGTTCTTGCGGGAATAAACACCACCTTTTCGACACGGTCGTTGCTCTTTTCATCTTCCGATGACCAGTGGACATGATTTCCATCAAGCAGCAGGGAACCGTCCTGTTTTCCAGTCCACCGGGCTTTTGTCATATTGACTATAGCCCTGTCCCTGTTGCCATCCAATTTTCCATACCAGTCAATGCAAAAACGGTTTTTGGACGGGTCGATGTAATCAAACCCTGTCTCGATTTTCCCCGATTTGAAGTAGACGGTAAAATCAAAGGCCGAGCGGGACTGCGCTTCAATATTCAGAATACGTTTTGCCTCAAGCAAACTACAGCGGTACGTTTTCAGTTCAAAGATAACCGCCTTTAACATGTCGTAAGAAAAATCAGGTATATGCGCCCCGAGCGAGCATATTTCTGGAATAATGCTGGTCAGTTCGGGCGGGAGCTTGTCCCCGCAGTATTCCGTTATTTCATCAATAGTGAGCCGGTGAGCCTTGAAATGATAGTGAATCCTCCCCGGACGGTTTAAAAGGTATTCGCTGACATTACCCAAATCGTTACAGGTCAGCAAAAATAACTTTTTTCCATTCAAAGCCGAGTCAAAAAGATTCAAAAGGCTTTCCTGCCCTTCAAACTCGTCCCGTTCTGTACGCCGCCGGTCGGGATATATTTTTTCAAACTCGTCAAAAACGATAACGGACGGCTGGCTAATCGTTTCGATGAACCGTGAGATGTTCTCAAAATGTTCCGTAACCAGAATAACCGGCAGATCTTTCTTTATCGCCTCCCTGCAAATATTCCGTGTCGTAAGGCTTTTCCCCAACCCTTTAGGGCCTGAAAACAGTACGCCGAGGTTTCCTTCGATACTGTCAAAGGTCTCTAATACCCGGCTGGTTATAGTTTCCACTTCGCCGTAAAGTTTCCCGGTAATATTGAAGCGGTTGTCAATCTCGTTCAGGCTGAATCCGCTGTCAGGGTCAAAATGAAGCTCGAAAATGGAGGCAGGAAGCCGGTCCAGAATCGAAATCGCGTTACCGGATATTACCCGGTGGTTCCGTTCATCTTTGATGATGATGTTTTTCATGTTATACTCCCTTGCGGGTATATACCCGCTCAAATAAAAGCCCTCGCCCCGAAAGGCGAGGGCCTGATGAAATATCGAATATCGCTAACAGATTCTCCTTCCCCCTATCGCTACATCGCACAGGTCGCCGGGGAAAAAACCTTCCTCGAAACTGTCAAAACTTTTCATCAGTTTTTCCCTGCTCCGCCGGTATAGTTCCCGGATAAAGTTTTCCTCAATTCCCTGTCTTTTCCCGGACCCGCTATGGCGAATGCCGCCGTCCCTTTTCGGGATTTCGTGATATTTCAGTTTCATGGTAAACTCCTAAAAAGAAATAGGGCCGCCTTTACAGGCGGCCTGTGGTTTCTTGCTACGCCGCAAGCTCCGTAATGATTTTTTGCGCCTGGTTCATAATATCGTCCCCGTCAAGGAACTTCGCCATTTTGTTGTCGGCGTAGGTAGCGGTTCTTCGTCTCGGCTGGGCGTTGGATCGGTAATCGGAAATCGCGTTATACGCTCCCCAGGCTGTGCCCTTGAAGTTCTGGAGGTCGTCCTTCTTCCGGAGGATGGTTTTGATAATCTCCCTGACTTCTTTGTTGCTCTCAAGCTGCCGTTTGGACATTGACGGTGAATCAGGAAAAAGATTCTCTAATACCTTTACGATATTGACTTTTTTCCCCGCAAGTTCGGAAGCGAATACCTCAAGGTCGTGGAAGTATTTTGACGCTGCCCCCATTGTCCTGATTGCTTCCTTTTTGTGCTGGTTCATGCAGGAATAGTGCCTGATGGCTATTTTCCGTTTGGCGCTGTGAAGCGCTGCTGTAAGGGTGTTGTTACAGACTACCCGGATACCAGTCAAAAAGACCTGTAAAGATGAAGAACCGTCATGGGCGTTTGAAACACAGAGATACGGTTGGTAATCATCCCCCACAATTCTACCCTGGGGCATATTGACCAGCATGAAAACCCGCCTCCCATTCCAGAGGGAACCGGCTGTTTCATAGGTACACGGTTCCCTTCCGGTTTTAATCAGGGTATCGGCGAAAGCAAAAACTTCCCTGTTTTGGGCGACACAGTAGCGGTCGGAAACGATACCGAGGACTTCCTTGGTATCATTTCGCACATTAGCGACAAAACCGGGAATGGGCTGCGCCCAATTTTGGGAAGTGAATACCGGGACCTGCTCAACCTTCCATTCAAGCCGTGCGGCTTTTATAGCTTCCCTTGAAGTTAATACCCCGTCTAACACCGCGCCGATTCCATGCCAGGGGACCTCACTGCGGCCAGAAAACATCCAGTCATTTTCCATAATGCCTGATGCCATATAGCGCCTCCTGAAAATAAGTTAGGCCGGCACAGAGCCGGTCTTTTGATGTGTGTATATTGCTATACTAAAAAGATAATATCTAATCAAAAACATGGTTTGGTACGGTTTTTTATCATCATCATCATCATCATCACGCGCACACACACTTCTATCAGCCATAACAGCCCTGTCAGGTGTATACCAACTTAATGATGATGATGGAGAGATGGTTTCTAATAATCAAAAATGCGGGATGATGGTATAACATCGAGGGCTTTATTTGTTAGTACGCAATCGACGGTTACTAAGTAACTCACTATTTCGATAGATGGATTTATCATAGTTTTCTTTATGTTAATAATAGAAGCGGCCACTGCCTGGGGTGGCCGTTCATATTTTCCTATTTGCTGCTCTTCAAGCCGAGATCGTCAAGAAACGCCTTTTTTTCCTTTCCCTTAAAAACTACAAAATGGCCTGGTTTATCAATCTCCTTATACTCTGGCCAGTTTGGTATGCCTTGGGGATAATGTTTTTTTGTCATGGTTACGCTTTCATCGGAATTATGGTGTACCAGTTTAATTGATGCGCTTTTCTCATTGGCGAAACCAAGAATTACATCAGGCCCTGCTTTCATACTCGTTCGTTTTTCCATTAGCGCAGTTAGTGACCTGTCCCCGCGTCTTAGATCCGTTGTTCCGGATTTTAATACCAGGACAGGGTCCATAGCTATAGCTTTTGTCTTTACCGGCATTGATGCTGTAGATGGCTGTACCTTATCAGGTGCCTCCGGGGATGGTTTAGGCGTAACAGCCTTTTCGGTTTGTGATATGGAAGCGGCAGACGGTTTGATCCTTACTGGTTCCTTACTTTTAACAGGTTCCGGCATTGAATCAGCCGGGGGCGGTATTTCTGATTTCTTCTTACTCATTTTTTTGCTCCTTTAATATTCTTTTGGTTCTTACACGATTGCAGATAATTTTCTACATCATTTTCGGTGAAACGCCATTGTTTTCCAATCTTCATAGACGGTATTTTTCCATCCTCTGCGTATTTGTATACAGTGGTTGCTGATAGTTGTAACTTTTTAGCTACATCGGTTATTGTTAAAACTGTTTCCATTTAAACTCCTTTTGAACAATTGATTTGGTATTATACTTAACA
>JAISQR010000158.1 GCA_031274035.1 Treponema sp.
AGCTGATAATATCAAAAAATGGCTAATGTTTGCTAATTCCTTATAATATAAGGAATTAGCAACGAGGGATATTTTTTCATCAACAATAATGTCTGAATAAATATTGCCGGGTCAGTAACTCAGGTATATTGCTGATAGAATGCGACGGAATTCAGGATGTTTGCGAAGAGGGTGATACCGTTACCGTCGAGGTAAATAAATGTGTCAGGGTGAACGGTCACGAATTCCCGGTAAAACCGGTGCCCGATAATCTGTTCAGGATTGTGTCCAACGGAGGTCTTATCGAGGATACAAAAAAAAGAATAACTGAGGATGAAAAACTCCATATCCGCCAGAAAGGGTTTACCGGCAATATCAAAAAAAATCATGAGTTGGGACTTACCCGAAAGGAAATTTCCGAAAAGAAGGGATATACGCTGGCAGAAAAACTGCTGATGAAGAATTCCGGTATAAAACACGTAGTCCCCGGAGATATTGTCATAACAAGGCCTGATATGTTTATGATTCACGATATTTATACCCCCTACCTGGTGGATACCATTAATAAAATCGGCGCTCAACAGATTGAGGACCCCGAGAAGGTTACTATCGTTTTTGATCATTGTATGCCGACAGCGGTGGCAAAAAACGATTCGGCCCATTACGATGCGGGGCTTGAATTGTCCCGGCGTTTTGGGGTTAGGAAGCTGCATGTCGGCGAGGGTATTTGCCACAGCCTGATGCACGAAAAACGTTACGGCAGACCCGGTGAGATTGCCACGGCTACCGACAGCCATACGACTACCTATGGCGGCGCCGGATGTTTCTGTACCGGTATTGGAACCGCGGAAATGGCCGCAGCCATCATCACCGGGGAATTATGTTTAGGGTTCCGGAGGCAATCAGAATTGTACTCAACGGGGAACTCCCGGAGGGCGTTTACCCAAAAGATGTTATTTTAAAAATCCTGGGCGATATTAAGTCCGATGGGGGACAATATAAATCCCTTGAGTTTACCGGACCATGCGCAAAAGCCATGAGTATGCTGTCCCGCTTTTCAATCGCCAATATGAGCCTTGAAGCCGGGGCAAAATGCGCCCTCTTTGACGTGGATGAAAAAACCGCGGAATACTACGGAACACCCTTTGGCGAAATAAGTTGGGTTCACGCCGATGAAGATGCCCATTACAGCCGGATACTTACCTATGATGTAAGTAAACTGGTCCCCCAACTTTCCTGTCCCTAGGGCGTAGATAATGTCCATCCCATTGATGAGATTTTAGGTACCCCCATAGATGAGGTATATCTCGGGACTTGTACTAATGGTAATCTTGAGGATTTGGCAGTAGCCGCCGCAATTTTGGAGGGTAAAAAAGCGGCAGGGGATCTACGGTTTATCGTCATGCCCGCCACGAATCAAGTGTATAAAGAAGCGATACGCCTGGGGTATATAAAAACATTTGTAGAGGCTGGCGCAGTGATATGTCATCCGGGATGCGGGCTTTGCGCGGGTTTTCCTTACGGGCTTATGGCGGACAATGAAAAAATTCTGATTACCGCCAACCGTAACTTTATCGGGCGCATGGGGACAAAAAATTCACTGATCTATTTATCCAGTCCCGCCGTTGCGGCTGCGAGCGCCCTTACGGGGGTAATATCAGATCCTCGTTCTTTAGTGTAGTTAGTTCTACTAACATAAATTTTTGGAAGGAGAAACAGTATGGCAGGTAAATTGAAATTTGAGGTATGCGGACTTGAGGCAAAGTATTTTATACCCTTTGCCGTCATTGTACTTGTTGCCACCTACACCGGAACATTAAACGGTGATTTTGTAGGATCGGTGCCTTTCCTGATGGCAGTAGGGGGTCTTTTTTTCTGGCTTGGGAATACGATCCCTATCCTGAATAATTATCTTGCCAGGGCTTGTCTGCTCCCCTTGTTCGGCACATCGTTTATGAAGTTTTTGGGCCTGATACCCGAACCGGTAATGAATAGCGTCAACGCCTTAATGCGCGGCGGTTATCAAAATTTGTATATCGCGGCCCTGCTGGTGGGTTCAATTCTCTGCATGAACCGAAAGGTGCTGCTGGGAGCAACGGCAAGGTATCTTCCCGCAGTCCTAGGGTCTCAGGTGTTTGCCCTGGGTTTTGTACTCCTTGGCGGCCTTATTACCGGCACCAAGCTAAGTGATGCTGTTTTTATGATCGGTGCACCCATCATGTCGGGCGGCTCCGCCGGGGCTATCACTACTTTGCCTGCCACTTATGGCGCCATCAGCGGACAGGATATGACTTCTTTGGCGGGACCCTTCCTTTGTTATGCGTCAATCGCCAATGTGATAGCCGTATTAACAGCGGCTGTTATGGTTGGGCCAATAGATAAAACAGGATTATCCGGGAAGGGAGCCATACTTATTGATAAAAACGCTAAAACAGTGGAAGAAGAAAAACGGCCCGGCGTGAGTTTTGATTTTGCTAAAATCGGCGCGGGGCTTTTTATGTCCTGCGCGTTTATGGTGGCTGGTAATATCATGGCGGCTCTTGTTCCTGCCATTGCAGGTATTGCCTGGGCAATTATTCTTGCCATAGTTGCCAAGTGCACCGGAATAATTCCTGAAAAAGTGTGCGACTCCGGTACATGGTGGATGAATTTTATGTTGAAAAACGGACTCCCTATGCTTATTGCCGGCATCGGCGTATCTTCGCTGGATATTACCAGTCTTGGGGCATATTTCAGTATCAGCGCCCTCATTATTATTATTCTGGGTATAGCAGGCGGTTTATTGGGCGCCATGATCTTCGGGCGCCTCGTCGGACTTTATCCCTTTGAGTCGGGCGTCACGGCGGGGCTATGCTGCTGCAATATCGGCGGATCAGGCGACATTGCGGTGCTTACCGCCGCCAATCGTATGAACCTTCTGGCCTTCGCATCCATATCCACCAGAATTGGCGGCGCCTTGATGGTGCTATGGATAAGCCTTTTATACAGATTCTTTATATAACTGACAGGGAGAATCGTAATGTTTTTTAATAAAAAGAAGGTTGATGTACCCTACGCCAGCGTTTATTTTAAAGAAAACGCCGGACCGCTTAAATTTAACAGCGTGGAAATTCGGGACGGTCAGCAGTCAATACTATCCACCCGTATGCGGCTCGAAGACATTTTGCCAATTTTGGAAAAAATGGATCAGGTAGGGTACAATGCCATGGAAGTATGGGGCGGCGCCACTTTCGATGTGTGTGTACGTTTTTTACAGGAAGATCCCTGGGAACGGCTGCGCTCAATTCGGAGAGTGATAAAAAAGACGCCCCTCAAAATGCTTCTGCGGGGACAAAACCTTTTGGGCTATGCGCCTTACTCTGATGATCTGGTGGAACGTTTTGTGGCAAAATCCGCTGAAAACGGCATCGACATTATTGAAGTGTTCGATGCCCTCCAGGATTTGCGCAACTGTGAAACGGCAATCAAGGCAGTAATTAAAAGCGGCAAACAGGTTGAAGGCGGTCTTATGTATACGTTGAGTCCCCGGCATAATATTGATGTATATGTAAAGATCGCCAAAGAATATGAAAATATGGGGGTAAAGGTTCTGCACATTGAAGATATGGCCGGCCTTCTTATGCCCAAGACCGCATACGAGTTAATCGGCGCGTTAAAGGCGGCGGTCAAGATTCCTATATTTTTACAATGCCATTGTACCGCAGGCCTCGCCCAAATGTGTTATTGGGAGGCAATTCAAGCAGGGGTTGACGGAGTAGATACCTGTGTTTCCACTCTGGCATTGGGACCAGGACATCCACCGACAGAAAGCCTGGTTGCCGCGGTGCAGGGAACAAGCAGGGACAGCGGCCTGGATTTGAATCTGCTTGGTGAAATAAGCGCTTACTTCCGGCAGATGCGGCTCAAATATAAAGAGTTTGAGACAGAAATGATTGGGGTGGATATTGGGGTCTTGCAGCACCAAATTCCCGGGGGAATGTTGACCAATCTGGAAACACAGCTTAAAGGTATGGGCGCTTATGATCGCCTGCCAGAAGTATTAAAGGAGGTCGCCATAGTCAGAAAAGAGTTTGGTTATCCTCCTCTTGGTACTCCTTCAAGCCAAATTGTAGGGGCACAGGCGACAATGAATGTAATTACCGGTGAGCGTTACAAAATGATAACCAAACAGACCAAAGATTATCTCCGTCTTATGTATGGGCGGCCCTTGGGTCTTATAGATCCTGAACTACCAAAAAGGCGCTCGGTGATGAACAACCTATCACTTGCAAGCCCGCCGATTTGCTTGAAAACAATTTTGAAAAATACCAAATGGAATGCGGGGAACTTGCCCACGGCGATGAAGATGTTCTTACCTACGCCATGTTCCCCGATTTAGGGAGGGTATTTCTTAAAAACAAGTATGAAACAGCCCAGGACGGTTTCGACAATTTTGTTTCTTGAGGAGTGATTTTATGAAACAGGAAAAACCCGAAATTATTAAGAAAGGCCAGGAAAAATTGGCGGAACTGAAAAAATTGCGGGGCAGCGTGTTCGGGATGCACAACCGTATTGCCAATGATCCCCGGCTGTTGGAATCCTTTATTGACCAGTTCAAAAGTTGTAATTCCGATGCATCGGCAATACCGGCGAAATACCGTGAACTTATCGTAATGGCAATAGGATCGGCACGGAATGCGGAAACTACTACCAAGGTTCACGCAAAAAATGCCTATGAGCTTGGCGCAACCATTGAAGAACTGGGAGAGGTTCTGCGGATTATTTTCTTTACCTGCGGCGTTACCAGTTTAATTCCTGCCTCTGAAATTTTTGATGAAATCCCCGAAATGGACGGCGATAATGATTAAAAATTTTGAGGATATTAAACTACTGCTTGGAAACGGGAAAACAGAACGGCGCATTGCGGTAGTTGCCGCCAATGATGAGCATACCATAGAGGCGGTTGCCCTTTCGGTTCGCGGCGGATTGGCGAGGCCGGTACTCTTGGGGGAAACGGCGGAGATAAAAACACTCCTTGAAAAATATGAGTGCCCCCTTGGTATGGTGGAAATTATTCCAGCAGCCGGAACAGAAGAAGCGGCCCTGTTAGCGGCCGGAATGGTAAAAGAAGGAACGGTTAATTGTATCATGAAGGGCGGCATAGAAACCGGAAGCTTCATGAGGGTGCTGGTTAACCGGGAAACGGGTATAAGGAAACGGGATACCATGTCACTTTTGGCCTTTATGGAGTCCCCCTATTATCATAAGGTATTTGCCATTACCGATGTCGGGTTACTTACCTACCCTAGCCTGGATCAGAAACAGCAGGCGATAAAAAACGCGGTGGAGGCTTTTTCTCTCCTGGGTATTAAAACGCCAAAAGTAGCGGTATTGGCGGCGGTCGAAAAGGTCAATCCCAAGATGCCAGGGAGCGTGGACGCCGGAGAACTAAAAGAAAGGGCCGGGACGGGAGAAATACCGGGCTGCATTTTGGAAGGCCCCATATCGTATGATTTAGCCATGGAAAAGGGCGCCGCTGAAATAAAAAATTATGAGAGTCCTGTAGCCGGGGATGCGGATATTCTTGTGGTTTCCAATATAACGGCGGGTAATATTCTAGCCAAGGCTCTTACCACAACAGGCGGCGCTAAAACCTGCGGAGTAGTGTTGGGAGCAATGGTTCCTCTTATCCTTACGTCCAGGTCGGCAACAGTGGATGACAAATATATGTCCATAGCGCTTTCCGTTCTTATCGGTTCGGCGCAGCAGGCGGGAAACCATGAAAAAGCTTAGGGTCTTCGCCATCAATCCCGGTTCGACTTCCACCAAGATCGCCCTCTTTGAAGATGAAAAGGTAATTTTTTCAAAAAACATTGCCCACGACGAAACCGAATTGAAGGCTTTTAAAACTGTTCCCGATCAGCTTGGCTACAGACGGGATATAATTATTGCGGAACTTGTAAAAGCCGGATATACATTAACGAAGATTGACGTTTTTTCGGCAAGAGGCGGGGGGCTTGCAAGCTGTGAAGGCGGGGTTTATGAAATTAACGAATCTCTCCTTCATCATGCAAGAATTGGATTTACCATTATGCACCCCGCAACCCTGGGTTCGCAATTGGCACATGAATTTGCTCAAAGATTCGGAGGAAAGGCATTTGTGGTTAATCCGCCCGATGTGGATGAATTTTCTGTACTTTCCCGGATAACCGGGTTTTCGGATATTTTCCGCGAAAGCAGAATCCATGCGCTAAATCATAAAGAAGTTGGCATCAGGTATGCGTCTTCCCTTGGAAAAGATTACTATGATATGAATCTGATAATTGCCCACATTGGAGGAGGTCTTTCTGTAGCGGCCCATCAGAAAGGAAAGATGATCGATTCGAACGATAATGTGCAGGGTGATGGTCCCATGGCGCCCACCAGGGCGGGCGCTTTACCCGCCGCTTCGTTGATAAAGTTGTGCTTTAGCGGGAAATATACGGAGAAGGAATTGCTTGACCGGGTCATGAAACGGGGCGGCTGGATGGATCATCTTGATACCGCCGATGGACGTGCGGTAAACGCCATGATCGCCGGGGGAAACAACCATGCGAAGCTTATTATGGATGCAACTATTTACCAGATAAGTAAAGTTATCGGTGCCTGTGGTGTAGTTTTGGAAGGAAAAGCCGAAGCAATTATCCTTACCGGCGGTCTTGCACATGATGCATATTTGGTTTCTGAAATCAAAAGAAAAACGGGATTTTTAGCACCGGTTACGGTCATAGCGGGAGAATTTGAGATGGAGGCCCTTGCGGCGGGGGCAATACGGGTGTTGCGGGGCATTGAAGATGTTAAGGTTTATACCGGAGAACCGGTCTGGAATGGCCTTTGAAAAAGCGAATTCTGGTCTATGTGGCGGGTATGATGATCTATGGTTTTGCGGTATGCCTTATGGCAAAAGCAGATATAGGTATTTCACCAATAACCAGTATTGCCTTTGCGCTTTATCATATATTTCCCGATTTGTCTTTGGGGATTACCCAACTTATCATGAACGGATTGTTTGTTCTTGCCCAGGCGGTATTGTTGGGGAGGCAATTTGAAAAGATACAATATTTGCAATTTGCCGCCAGCATACTTTTTAGTTTTTTTATTGATCTAACCATGCCTCTGGTAGAAATGATCGCGTCCTTCCATGATGGGTTTATGTTCCGTATTGTCCTTTTTGCAATTTCGATGCTTACCATGGCAATTGGTTTAACAATTATTCTTATAACAGGGCTTATAATGCTGCCTGGGGATGGAATCGCCAAGACCATTGCAAAAAAACTTAACTGGAATTTTGGAAAGGCAAAAGTAATATTTGATTCTTCTTGCGTTGCTTCGACCTGTATTATTTCACTGCTTGTCTTGCATGAAATTGTCGGCATACAGATCGGGACGGTCATTGCGGCCCTTTGCCTTGGAAGAATTGTCAGACTTTTCTCATCTATTCTAAAAGCGAGAAAGATTCACACAGATTTATCACCGGATCAACAAGTTCATGATGGGGCTCGGGTGAGTGTTTCGAAAGGGAATCAATAGTAATATCCACCGCCAGGGCGGCGATCTTATCAGTCGGCATTGAAATAGACGAAATCGAAGGAGTGTAATAGGATGTATTATAAGGTTCCGTCATTGCGATAGTAAGAAATTCCAGATCGCCGGGTATTTTTACCCCCAATCGGTTGAATTGATACACCATGCCAAAGGCAATGGTATCCGAGACACAGAAAACAGCTTTTACTTTCCCCAAAAAATTCTCGGCAAATATTTTTGCCGCATAAATGCCGCCTTCCTGAGTATTTTCGATCTGTAATATATTCCGGTCCGGCACACTGATCCCAAGGGAGCTACAGGCTTTAAGGAATATATCTGTCCGCCTGGCGGTTGCAAGATACTTTTGTGCGGACGATATTACACAGATCTCTTTATAACCCTTTTTTTTAAAGAGTTCTGCCGCCATCTGCGACAAACCGTCATTATCAACCCCTACGGTAGAATACTTTGAGGAAGATCTGTTTATAAACAACAGAGGAACCGATAATGTCAACGATTCAAGATATGAAATATCTCTGGACGATGCTGCCCCTACAATAACGGCATTATAATTACCTTTTATAATAGCCGCCGCATCCTTTGAGATATTATTATTTTTATAGGGGACAACAATAAATTCACAGTCAAATTTTTTCGTTTGCATTCACTTTGAATTGAATTAAGAAACCATGCCAGCATATTAATACGGTAATCAAGTGGCCAATAGAAAGCAATAACAGGCCGCTGTATTTGGGTGCTGCGAAGCCTTCTTGCATTCATATTTGGCCTGAAATCCAGTTCTTTAATCGCCCATTCTATCTTATCACAAGTTTCAGGAGGTATTTTCCTCTCCTCCGCTTTACCATTGAGGATAATAGAAACCGTTGTACGCGAAACCCCTGCAAGGGCCGCTACATCTTTGATTGTGGGCACTTCTTTTTATTTCCTTATGTTATCCTTGTGCAAAGGTGATAAATTTTGATCGATTTGGAACTTAATGTCAAGATAGAGGGGGACGCACAGATTAGTCACATCTGTTCACATAGAAGATGGTTTTTCCTTCAAATATGCGGATAATTCGATGGCTTTGCTCCGGCTTGTGAAAACAGACAAAAAAATTTCAAATCCCCCAAATATCATACCAAAGTAGTATACCCAACGCCCTAAATGCCTTTTACCCTTGGCTTGTGGAGAAATCGATAATTATGATTTTTTTGGGCCCCACGCCATGTTACCGAATTTAAGAAACAGGCTCAATGGTTCGCCTGCCTATTTGGCGTCCTCAGGGAATACCCGATACGGAAAGTCCTGTCTGTCCATGCCGCCACTTCGGGGTCTGCGCTTGCCGGGCAGCCCCTTTTTGAAGGGGAAAATCTTGTAAACCCTGAACATTACTATTGTCTACCCGAATCCTCAACCGACGACGAAGGCGGAGGTTCCCCTCTTGATGAGGGGATACATGAGGACATTCCTTTTTCGTTGGTACTGCGGCCCCCCCCGCGGTTGCCCTGTGGGGAAAAGGCTATCCGTGTCCGGTATGCGGCGGGATATGTACCGGGAAAGGCCCCGCCCGACCTGGCCTCGGCCTGTCTGGAACTGGCGGCCTGGAACATAAGCCGCTACCGGGGGCCTCCCCTGCGAAGCAGGCTCTTGATTGGGTTGACCGGGGCGGTGCGAGGGAAGGGGCAGGGTGGGGAACATCTGGAAATATCAATGCCAGAACAAGTACGGGATCTTTTAGAACCTTACCAAAGAAGAATTATATGAGCCTTATAGGAAGCCGCTTTCGCGGCATTAAGGGGAGAATGTGCGGCAACTGTTGGAGCCGTACCGACGGAGGGTGATTTAAGGATGACGGATATGACAGATAAGGGTCTATTTATAGAAGAAATCTTGCTGAATTCGGTCAAAAAACTCCTTTCCGGGCGGGTCAATGAACTCTTGGGGGAAACGGAATACCCCATACCTCCTATTGAGTTTGGCACATACCGGGGCGGTTCCATCGTGGTTCCGGCTATCACCCTTTCCGCCTGTGAACGGAGCGAAAAGGAGCGGATTGTCCGGCTGGACGCTTATACCCTGACCATCACCTTTACCGTGCCGGAACACCCTGCGGGGGATCGGAACTGTTACGCCTACGCCGCATCCGTGGCCGCGG
>JAISQR010000432.1 GCA_031274035.1 Treponema sp.
CCTAGGAGTTTGTGGGGCTTTGCCCGAAAATCGTATAAATTTGCAATTTATTGCAAATTTATACCTTGCAAACTCCCAAAGGAGCCCCGTTAATCGGGTTTTTTGCATGAATATGCAAAAAATCACCAAAGCCCCACAGGCTCCTAGTTTAGCCAGCGCATAATGAAAAAACTCGCCATCTTTGTTTCCAAAAACACGCCCCGTCACGACGCTGTCTTCCCCTTGGGGGGTTACCTGATTACCGATAACATCAATGCCGGCAATGTCCTGTCCGCTCATGCCCCGGAAAAAATGTCCAAGAGACATACCTGTCCTGCAGTGTTGATTGTTGTCTTCTATAACATGACCGATATACTCTATGCCGTGGGTCCGGCGCCAATCCCCTATTTGCCGGGAAAAACAGGTTTCTACGAGACGGGTTACCGCATCCATATATGTGTAACGCGTATGGGCTGTGACATCAGGATCAGAATCATTTATCCAAAGCAGCGGGATTTTGAGTGCGAATTCTTTTCCCCATTTTTCCACGAGCCGTTCTTCCAGTTCAGCGCTCCACGGCAAATCCTGATCTGTTCCCAAAAAGTTGTTGTACCGAAGGAAATGACCATTGCCCAGTTCCGGTTCGTCAGAAAAAAAGCCGGCTATTGTCTTTCCGAAATCTCCTTTATAATGCTCATAATGCTTTTCGTAGACCGCGTCGATGAGAAGTCGGCAGGACGCCTTGTCCATCATATTGATATACTGGCGGTGATAGCCCGCGTTTCCCGTAATATGGACGATATAAACTTTCCATTTTCCGGAGGGAATATCCCATGATAGCCGGTTATTATGGATTTTTTCCGTAAGATCTATGACATTGCCGCTGTTCATTTCGCGGGCACATACGCACAAAAGCCTATCGCCGTCAAATAGTCTGCTTTCTTCATTCACGATTTTTTCAATTTCTTTGTCGATAGCCGTTTTTTTCGCCGGTTCCGGATGAGCAAGATTCTCTTCATCAAGGATGATGCCTTCTTCGTCTCCGGCTTCAACTGTCCTACAGGTTATACTCCGCCTGCAGTAAGAATCAGGCTTGTCTTCGAGCGCTCCGTTGGCATAACCGGTTGGGAAATGACTGTCGTCAAGTATCCAGACTTTCCTTTTCCTTTTCCGCGCTTCGTCAAGGATAATATCCATGTCATGCCACCACTGAGGTCCGCAAAAATCAGGATGCGGCCTGCTTTCAACGCAGACCGCGCCTATATTCGCTCCATTTATCGCACTCATGTATTCGCGCAGAGTAACTTCGTCTTCGCCGTGCTGCCAGAAAAAAGGAAAAAGGTAATTACCGTTTCTATTCTCAATAACTTCCAATAACTTATGGTTCATTTTTATCCCTTTACCGCACCATAGAAAATTATTTCTCGCCACCTTCCGCGTATTCCACGGCGCTCATGGCCGCCAAACGCCCGGTATTAACCGCGAAACCCATTGAATTACCCGGAAGCAGGAACATATAGCTGTCATCGTAAATATTGCACGCATCCGCTCCCGCAGCGTAAAGCCCTTCGATTTTGTCGAAGTCCCGGTTGAGAACTTCGCAGTTTTCGTTGATCCTGATTCCCCCAACGGTTCCATAACCGCCGGGCCGTATCCGGGCACAGTAATAAGGAGCTTTTGCAATGGGCCGCATATAACGCTGGTCCTTGAAAAATTCCTCGTCCCTGGTGTCGCAGAAATCATTGTACTGATCTACCGTTTCTTCCAAACCGGCAGGATCAATTCCCGCTTTACCGGCGAGTTCCGCTATGCTGTCCGCGGAAAAGATATATTTGTTTTCATTTTCTTTGGCTGTCTTTATGCCATCGTTAAAATCGGTAACGTCAGGGTTATTTCGTACAAGGCTTACATGGTCTACACCGTTACGGATATAGTATTTGACAATACTGCTGTCAACGATACTGAAAACTACCTTGTCTTTCTGGTGGGCGGCAGCGTTTGACAAAAACGTCGCGTTTTGCATTTGGTCTTCATTCATGATCCGTTTGCCGAATTTGTTGACCAGGAGATTGGGCTGGTTGAATACCATGGATACACCGGGGGGCAGCTCGTCCATGCCTTCAAGACTGGCGGCCATTTCAATTCTGACCGGCAACTTATCCGCCCCTGCTTCCCAAGCCATTCTGAGGCCGTCGCCTTCAAGGCCGGGAATCGCAAAACTGAAAAGATTCTCCCCGTGATCAAGGCCTGTTTCATCTTTTATCAGTTTCTTGTTTGATCCTCCGCCGCCGTTGCAGATAATGGCGGCATTACACTTGATGATAATCTCGTTCCCGTCTTTATCAACCGCGCTCACCCCGGCAACCTTACCGTTTTCCATGATGATTTTTTTCGCGGTTGTCTGTAACAAAATAGTAACTCCCAGTTCCTGGGCTTTTTCATACAGGGCCTTGACCATAAAGGAGGCGGCGCGTGGGCCGATCCCCTGATCGGTCTTTACTATATGCCAGGTAGCCTCGGAACGGGGAAAATAACGAAACGCCCCTTCAAACTCGACGCCCAAGTCTTCAAGCCATTCAATGGTATCGCCGGACAAACTGAAATACTGTTTTACCAGCCGGGCATCCACATTGTAGTGGGTGTACTCCATAAACATATTGAAGGCCTTCTCCACGGTAATATCGATCATCTGCTGCCGCTGATACCGTGTACCGATACCCAAGGGACCCATCCCCATATTTGCCGCTCAGCCTACAGCGGCGGCTTTTTCAAGGACAAGTACCTTCATGCCGTCTTGTGCAGCCTGAACAGCCGCCGATAAACCGGCGGGTCCTGCCGCGGTTACCACGATTTGGGCTTCATAGTTCTTCATTTATCTTCCTCCTCATTATGCTCAAACTGTATCGCATTCCCGGTCCTGGCCGATTCCCGCGCCGCATCCATAACGCGTAAGACGCGTCTGACCTGATCGTTTTTTACAACAAGTTCCCCGTTACCCTGAATCGCTTTTAGCAAATGTACGAAATAATCCCTATGGCTTACCTCAACAAGCGGCAGTTCTTCTTCCACGAGTAATCCCGGTTCAGGCGGACCGAAACTGCGCGTAGGACCGGCGGCGGTCATGGTGATCTTACCCGGCACATTTTCTAACAGGTGTTTTGTACGGACAATTTTCCCTTCCCCGGCAAATCCATCAATATATGCGGAACCTTTGTTGCCCCCGATAAACCACGCCCGTTTCGGTGTAAGGTAATAGGTTCCAAGTTCTATCTCGGCCAGAATACCGTTTGCGAATTTAAAGATGATTTTGAAATAATCATCAACTTTTTCGTTGATAACGTTCCGTATATCCGCATACAATGAAACGATTTTTGAATCAACCATATCGAGCATTTGGTCGATTAAATGAACGCCCCAGTCGTATAGCATACCGCCGCCCATTTCCAGGTATACATGCCAATCGTGCATATTGCCGTTTACCCCGTAGAACTGGGATTTGATGACATATACATCGCCGGTTAGCTTTTTGTCATAAACCTCTTTCATGATCCGGTAATCTTTGTCCCATCTCCGCTGTTGGTGTATGGTAAAAAGCACCCCGTTTTCCCCGCAAACTTTTGTCATACGGTCGAACTGCTCTACGCTGAGGGCGGCCGGTTTTTCACAGAGGATATGCTTTTTTGCCTTTGCGCACTTTACGGTTATTTCTTCATGACTTGGATTGGGAGCGGCGATAATCACCAAATCAAAATTCGCGTTTTTAAGCATTGCGTCTACAGTTTGAAAAACTTTGATCCCTTCGGGAGCATCTCGTAACTGCGCGGGATTGGTGTCGCATACCGCGGTTAATTCCATTTCGGGAAAACTCTGTATGGTGCCGGCATGGATATGTCCCATAAAACCAAAGCCGGCAATGGCCGTTCTAATCTTGCTCACATATCCTCCGGTTACATGGCGGCAATAATTTGATCAAAATGCCGGTATTTCTCCATCTCCTTTTCGATGAAATCCTTATTTGCCTGCACTTTGGGGCCGGAAGTTGCGATAAACCCGTGAATCTCGTTGTAGTGTTCGTAGACTCCGGCAAGGGTACTGCGGGCGCGCGCTTTTTCGGCTTCAGAGAATTTCACTTCCAGCTTCCCGTTGTTGATAGACGCGTCTCCCCAGATGCCGCAAATAGGACATTCCACGCTGACACCGTCTCCTGAGCCGTCAAGATCGATAAGCGAATTATGGCATACCGGGCAGACTCCCTGTTTTCCAATCCAGGTGTCGACCTGATCATAGGGCTTGCCGATAGAAACGGCTATAGTCTTGCCAAGATCGGCGCAGGTATCCATGAGGTTTGCGTCCAGAAGCGGGTGTCCTATGGTCCCCATGTTATAGGCGTCTACATGGCCTACGGCTTTCATGCAGGTAGAAAAAGTAAAAAGCGCCAGCGTGGGCAGGCCCCTGGACACCCAGTTGTGGGTGCTTGCGCCGCCTGTCGAGATATAGCCTATATAGCGATCTTTGAAAAACCGCGGGTCCAGTTCCGGCTTACCGGCGGCTTTTCGTTTTTTGTTTTCCTCTATCATCAGCGCCCGGTCGTGAAAGGGGCAAAGACGATCCAGAAAATTCTTGAACTGACCAACAGGCCCCACTGCGTACACCGGCGCGCCGATGATGATCCCGTCCGCATCCCATACCGCGTCTTCAAGGATCTGGTAATCGTCTTTAAGCGGGCATTTGGGAAACACCTCGCCTGCGGCAATGGCCTTGCCGTGATAATCACAGGCTATGCAGTGTCCGATCTTCATGCCGATAGCGTTGATAAATTGCACATCCGCTCTGGCTTTTTTTGCGGCAAACAGTGCGTGTTTCACCAACACATCGCCGTTCTTGTTTTTACGTCCAAAAGAAATACCTAATACCTTCATGTTTTCCTCTCCTTGCTATATATTACGAATTATGATTCGGTTGCCCGCCGCATGGCTTCCTGATGGCGCCGCACCTGCTCTACACTGTCCACCTCGAAGGCGTCGTTCAACAAACCACAGCCTTCGTATTCGGTGGAAAGAAATCCCTTATAACCGGCTTTTTTATACGCCGCCACAACTTCCGCAATGGGGATTGAAGGTTCTTCGCACTTTTCAGTAAGGCTGTAACACTTCGCGTGGGTGTGGTAGATATAATCAATGTTATCAACGATGTCTTTTGGATCGCTCCAGGAAAAGGCAAATGATCTGCCGGCGTAATCAAAATCAGCCTGGGGCGCGTTGATTTTTTTCAGAGCATCCAAAAGCTCATTCAAGCCGTTGTTGACGCGGTACTCCATGTTAGCCTTTCCAAGATCAAGGTTGTATTTGATCTTGACGAAACCCTTTTCGACCCGGTTGAGATAGGAATCATCAACAATTTTGATCCCTTCTTTTGTAGCGCCGTGGCGGAACATATACGCCTTGAGTTCTTCCGGAAGCCTGCGGCAGAAAATACCCCAGTCAGGCATGAATACAAAATGTTTTGTTCCCGTGCGGTGTATCATCTCCATATAACCGTCCGCCCAGGTTGAATTCAACGAAAACGGCGCATGGACCTCCAGGCATATTTTGATGTTGTTTTCTTCAGCAATGGGAAGGCTCCCCTCGATAACGTCCATGGGTGTTGACACCAGGGTACGCAGGGTATTGAAACCAAGATCATGGGCAAGGGTAATGTCCCGCCGCATCTGATCGATCTGTTCGCGAAGGGTAAGGATCCGGTTGTCATAGATGCGGTTTTCCAGAAACGCGTCATAGCAGGTTGGCTCGACGCGGTATTTTTTCATCCAGCCGAACCAGTTTTCCTTAAATTCCGGGGTGAGGACGGGAAAATCATCCATCATCTGTTCCGCGAGGAATTCAATGCCCGCGGCGCCTGTTTTGGCAGTCTCGCGTATGCAATCTTCCAGGTTCATTTTGCCTTCGTAGTATTCCTGTTGGTAGCTGTACAACGAAACGCTTCTTCCAATTTTGTAGTTCATTATAGCTCTCCTCCCTTTACAAGGTAAAATCGTATTCGCCGGGGCAGACCGAAATCATCGGCATATATGACGGGGCAATGGTCTGGATACACTTAATGTGATGCATTCCCCCGGCAAGACCGCCGTCCATCAGCACGGTTACTGTTGCGTACTGCCCGAAACGCCACCGGTTGCTGATGACAGTTTTCATCTCGTCCAGCGTAAAGGTCTCGCCGTTTACCGTAAAACGGATAGATTCCCTTGGGTACTGTTTGTCGTCAACGATGACTTCAATGTTCCTGATGATAGAAAGACTGCACCCCCGGTAATACTGAATTTTCATGTCAAAAGAAAACCCGCTGATTTTTCCGTTTTCTTCCACGTTTTTGAATCCCGAAGGATTAAAAAATTGTCTTGGATACATAGATTGCTCCTTCATTCTGTTCGCTGCAGGAAGATCTCTTTACCCGCCTGAGCCGACTGGTATATGGCCTCAAGAATCTGGGTAACCACAAAAGCCTGTTCCGGCTTAACGAGCGGTTCCTTATCGTTCAAAATGGCGTCAAGCCATTGATCCAGTTCCCTGACCGCTTCCGCCTGAACACCGCCGGAAAAGAAGTCAACCACGATAGAAGGGGAAAGGGTTTTCTCCATGAGCTGATTGTTTTCCACAAGGTTGTAGATAAGCTCATCCTTAGGGTAGCTTCCGCCGTGGTGAATCTCCGCGCCGCCCTTTGTGCCGCAGAGCGTCATTGACGCTTCCATGGATTTGAGAACGTTCAAGGCCCAGGATGCTTCAAGGTAAACCACCGCGCCGTTTTCCATTTTTATAAAACCGAAGGCGGAATCTTCCACCTCAAAAGTTTTGGGATCCCAAGGTCCAAAAACATTTCCTTCGGGGCCGTCCGGGGAGCAGCCGAGTTTATAAAATACCTGCCCGGTTACGGAAACGGGTTTGTAGTTGTTCATCATCCAGAGGGTCAGATCCAGGGCATGGGTGCCGAGTCGATAAGCGGGCCGCCTCCCTGCAGCGCCTTGTTGGGGAACACACCCCAGGTAGGCACCGCGCGCCGTCTCAAGGCATGGGCCTTGGCAAAATAGATATCCCCCAGGCTGCCCTTTGCGCAGGATTGTTGCAGGGTCGTGGTATCATCCCGGAAACGGTTCTGATAGCCATTTGTATGAAGTAAAACTTGTCCCCTTTATTGAACTGGGCTTTAAGCCGGATCAAATATCGCTTAAACACGGGGCGTTGGTGTTTACCAATGACAATGAAATACAGTTTCTACCCACTGATGAATATGAGCGACTGATGGGAACATTTATGAAGCATATCGTAAACCGTTACGGTATTGAGGAGATTAACCGCTGGCGTTTTGAAATGCGGGCGCCCGTCGATGATGATTTTATGTATAGCGAAGCAGATATTGACATGTATATTGAGCAATTCGCCGGAATTAAAAAAGTAATCAAAAATATAGCGCCCAAGGCTCTTGTAGGCGGGCCGGGATTTAACCTCGGTAAGCCTGAATATCTGGATATTATGAACAAAATTCTCTATGGCTTGAAAGAAAAAGACAGCTCCCCTGATTTTTTCTCATTCTATTCGTTTTCTTTTTCAGAAATGCCGCCCAATGCGGAACCGTCAAAAGACCAGCCGCTTCTGCTTTGGGGAAAAGACGAGATCCTCAAACGGATCGCATGGGCAAAGGAATTTATTCAAGCAAACAACCCCCATATCAAACATTTTTTTGTTACCGAATGGAACCTTGATTTTTCCTGCCGGAACAGGCTCCACGACTCGCTCCTTAAAGCCCCCTTCATTTTGCAGAATTGTATTGACGCCATAGCCGCAAACGAGACACTGGCCTATTGGATCGCCTCGGATATTTCTGCGGAGTACAGCGATTCCGGCGCCATACTTTTCGGCGGGGCGGGGCTTATCAGCCGCCACGGAATCCGCAAACCCGCCTTTTTCGCGTATCAGTTTCTTTCCCGGCTGGGCCGCACCCTCCTGACCAAAGGTAACAGTTTTATTGTTACCGCAAAATCTGAAAGCGAATACGCGGCTATTGTGTTCAACTATAAGTACGTCAGCAATGATGCCCGTCTCCGCAACGACTTCCAGTACCTGTCCCGCGCCCCCGCTCTATTTTTTGAAAACAGAGAAAAACTAACCCTGTCCTTATGCCTGAGCAACACCCCGCCGGGCAAATACAAGATACGCCGTCATTTGCTTAACGCCGCCCACGGCAGTATTTATGACGCCTGGAAAAGCCTCAGCTCCATACAAGAACTCAGCGCTGCTGAAGCCGCCTGGCTGGAACGCACCTGTATCCCCGGGCCTGCACGTTGAGTTTCAGGACGCAGAGGGTAGTATCACTGTTGAGTGTGAACTTGAGCCGAATGAGGTGCAGCTTCTGGAGATCAGTCGGATTCTGGAGTGAGGTAGCAGGTTTAGTTATATTACTCAGAACTGGCACGGACGCCCATTAATCAGTCATGGAGTCATCATTAACTTAATTGCAAACACGCAAATAAAAACAGGACTGAAAATAAGGGCCGCTCTGGATACCGGCTATTATCAGACGGGCATGAAAATAAGCGATGAAGAACTTCAAAAAGTTAAGCTAAAAATCGTCATTTTATGGTGATTGGATTTATTTTGTATCCCCATATGTATGATTCATACATGTCATTTTATTTTTACACATTGCCAGACATTCCGCGACTTTATCCTCACAAAAACCGTTGCAGACAAGAAACAGAACCTGCCATTCCCTGCCGGTAACTTGCCTTGTCAGTTTCAGAATTTCGTCTGACTCGTTAATCTGCCGATCAACACCTGCGGAATAATAATCATCACCCGAATAAATCATTTCAAGCCCCCTCCTGAACTCGTCAGGACCGTCACGAAAATCAAGATATGATTTTGTCCCATGAAAAATAAAACGGACAGCCATGCTGTCAGGAAAATCGCCAAAATTGACGATGTGTATCCTGCTCCGTGGGAACTTTATCAGAAGCTCGCCTATCATATACGGCGTAACGCCGCTGTAAAACGTGCTGTCCATAAAAATATCGTGCGGGCATAGCTCGTTCAGTTGGAACGCCAGA
>JAISQR010000434.1 GCA_031274035.1 Treponema sp.
AAAGGGGCTTTTTTGCAAATTTGACATTTCTAGTCTTTCGTAAGTCATTGTATTATAAAGACTTAGGATTTCAGAAAAAGGTCGGAATTCACGGAAACAGAGTTTTCGGAGGGGACTCACTTTTACAAAATATATGATAAAATGCCCCCCATAGGCAGGCAAATATGAGCGGCGGAGCTCCGCCGGTTTGAGGAAACAGGAAGAAGGCCGGGGAAAACCCGGCATGGAAACGGCGGGAAGGTTTTAATGTAATCTATACATTCGCTGACGCGATAAAGAGCGCGTTCGCTCTGTTTTTCTTCCAGCATCTGTCAATGCTAAAGTTTCAGGATTCACTTAACCGGGGGAATCAGAGGAAGAACGCGGAAAACATCCTGAACGTGAAGGAGATACCGTGTAATAATCAACATACCTCGCCATGAGGCTTCCCCGCGAACCAGTGAGCGGGCTCTTGGGTATGTTGTTCTGCATGGTATGGATTTTATGCGGTTCCATACCCCGCACAAACATATCCTTAGCGGGTTCAAAACGCACCGAAAGGCGGTGTATGGAACCGCTTGCGAATCAGATAACGAGGCTGATCGACGGGATAGAACCCGGTATATTTGACGACAACTTCCGCGACGGTACGTTTGGCGAGGACTACGGGGTTTTGAACCTGCCGGCGTTTCTGGTCCATGGGCTGATGATACTGTGCGATGAAACCTTTACAAAGGCCCGCTCGTATTTCGGGCGGAGGGAGGAATTCTATAACGCGCTGCGTGCCTTCTTCTGGGTTTTTGAGTTTCAAACCAGGGTAGATTTTCTGCTTTTTGTTTCCGCTCACGCCAGGCGGCTAAAAGTAAAACCGCTGATTAGGCAATGCGGGTTATTGACCTTTTCTTTCTTTTATATTATAGTCTATTCGTCTCTTGTTTGGGCCGTGCACGGCCGGAAGCGAGATCATATCAGACAAAGGAGAGCGCGAAGTGCCCTGTGGAAGAAAGCGTAAACTTAGAAAAATCGCAACTCACAAACGGAAGAAGAAGCTCCGGAAGAATCGGCATAAGAATAAGTAGTACCGGAAAATGTCTCCCCTCAAGGCCGCGGACCTGTGAGCGCGGCTTTTGTGTATTGAGGATACTTCTAGCAGTTTGTTGCGCCGTGCGCATAAAATTTGGTTTTTAGGGGTTCCCTTTATATATAATAGGAACTTTTTGGGTATATGTTTTTTATATGTATGATGATAAACCCCTATTAACTCAAATTCACTGCATTGATGATGTAAAAAAGTTTTGTCCGGGCGAATTAAGCAGGCTTGCAGATGAAATTCGTGAAACTATCATATCCACCGTAAGCAAGAACGGCGGGCATTTAGCATCGAATCTGGGTGTGGTGGAACTGACCATCGCGCTGCACCGTGTTTTTAATTCACCTCAAGATAAGATTATCTGGGATGTAGGGCATCAGTGCTATACTCATAAACTCCTTACGGGACGGGTGGAATCGTTTGCAGGTATCCGTAAGCAGAGGGGTATTGCCGGTTTTCCTAAGCTGAGCGAAAGCCCGCACGATGCCTTTAACACAGGCCATGCGTCTACCTCAATTTCCGCCGCCCTTGGCATGCTTGCCGCGTCGCGCATACAGGGCGAAAGGAATCGTGTTGTCGCCGTGATTGGGGACGGCGCACTGACCGGAGGGCTTGCCTATGAAGCCCTCTCCCATACAGGCCAACTCGGACTCCCCCTTGTTGTTATTCTTAACGATAACAAGATGTCCATAAGCCCCAATGTAGGCGGACTTTCCAAGTATTTAAGCCGTCTCTCTATGAAATCCCGCTACCAAAGTTTCCGCCGTAAATTCGATGCCATGGCTCAGAAGCTGCCCTTCATAGGCCCCGTCTTTTTTGATATGGTTGTCCGCCTGAAACGGGCGGTAAAAGCCGTCTTCTATACTGATAATTTTTTTGTGGACCTGGGCTTCGAGTATGTCGGCCCCATAGACGGGCACCAGATACCGGTCATGGAGCAGGTCTTCCGCGATGTACGCAAGCTGGAGCGGCCGGTAGTGATCCATGTGATCACTCGGAAAGGGAAGGGGTATGCCTTTGCCGAGGATGATCCGGGGGCATATCACGGCGTCGGTTCCTTCTCTGTTGCCGGCGGTCTTAAAGATGGCGCCTTGAACAGTACCTTTACCCAAGTCTTTGGCAGCGCCCTACTCGACGCGGCGCGGCGGGACGGCAGGGTAACGGCGGTTACCGCGGCAATGGAAAAGGGGACCGGACTCTCTCCGTTTAAGGCTGAATTCCCCCATCGTTTTTTCGATACAGGCATAGCCGAAGGCCACGCGGTAACCTTTGCGGCCGGTCTTGCCGCAAAGGGCCTGCGTCCTGTTGCGGCAATCTACTCTACATTTATGCAGAGAGCCGTCGATCAGGTGATTCACGATGTCAGCCTCCAGCATCATCCGGTGGTGTTTGCCCTGGATCGCTGCGGTCTTGTAGGGGAAGACGGCGAGACCCACCAGGGCATCTACGATATCAGCCTTTTTCGTCCGCTTCCCGATATACGCATCCTTACACCGGCTGCGGGATCCGAGCTTTCCCTCATGCTGGACTGGACCCTTGCCTGCCCCGGCCCCAGTATAATCCGTTATCCTAAGGGCCCCTGCCCCTGCCTGTCCCAGGAGGAAGAGGCCGCCTTCTTTCAGGGCCTTACCGAAGGCCGCGGCGTGTTCATCCGGCAAAGGCCCGCATCTTCCCTCTGTATCGCCTTTACCGGCAGCCTCTACCCCCAGGTACGCAAGGCCGCAGATATTCTTGAATCCTATGAGCTATCCGCTGATCTCTACCACCTGCGTTTTCTCAAGCCGCTTGACGAGGATTACTTTGCCTATATGCTTGCCCCCTACAGGCTTGCCGTCATCGTTGAGGAAGGCGTAGTACAGGGCGGCTTTGGCGGGTACGCGGCGGAAATTGCCCAGCGGCAGTGCCGTCAGACCCGTGTCCTATGCCTGGGGGTTGAGAGCGCAGGCTGGTCAGGCCCTGCCGGAAAGGTTCCCGGTAGCTTTGAACTGGCAGACTGCCTGGGTACCAGGCAGGAATTGCTGCACAGTTTCGGTCTTGACGAGCAGGGTATAGCCGCCGCGGTTCTCGATTTCTGTGCGGGAAAGGCTGGGGGAAAAAAAGTTGAAAGTGAAAAGCGGGCTGTAACAGGGTGAGATATAAAAGATGAAACTGATAAGCGGGCAGAAACTAGAATTCTCCGGTAAAGAGCGCCTAGTTCCGGCGCTGATTATGGCGATAATAAACTGTACGGACGATTCTTTTTACCCCGCAAGCCGGTACAAGGGGGGTAGGGCCGTAGAGAAAGCCTTGGCCGCGGAGGAAGACGGCGCCGCCATCATTGACTTTGGGGGCGAATCCACAAGGCCGGGCGCTGAATATATAAGTCTGGAAGAAGAACTGGACAGGATCATTCCGGTAATCGAAGCCTTTAGGAAACGTTCGGGAGCGCCTGTTTCGGTTGATACGCGGAAGGCCGAAACGGCTAGGGCCGCACTTGACGCGGGTGCGGATATTATTAACGATATTTCCGCAATGGAGGATGATCCTGAGATGGCCGCGGTTTGCGCGGAGAAAGGCGCCGCAGTCGTGCTGATGCACAAGCAGGGGGAACCCCGTACCATGCAGGCAAAGCCTTTCTACACGGATACGGCCGCCGAAGTCGGTCTTTACCTGCGGAATGCCGCGGAGCGCGCCAAGGCTGCGGACATTCCGGCGGATCGCATCATCCTGGATCCTGGTATCGGCTTTGGGAAAAGTCTTGAAGACAACCTAATCATACTGGGTCGTCTTGCGGAAATTTGCGGCAGGGATTATCCTGTATTGGTAGGGCTTTCCCGAAAATCCTTTATCGGCGAAGTTACCGGCAGGGATATTTCTGGGAGGCTTGCGGGAACCATTGCGGCCAATGCCGCCGCGGTTATGGGCGGGGCCGATATAATCCGCGTCCATGATGTACGGGAAGCGGCGGATATGGCAAGGATGCTTTATGCGATACGATTGAGGAGCAAAAATTGGAGTTTTTTCAGTTAATTTCTTCGTGGTACGATATTATCCGCCCTGTCCTGGATGTGGCGATTTTGGCGTTTCTCCTTTATAAAGCCTACGATCTTCTGGTCAAGACCCAGGCTGTCCAGATGGTTAAAGGGGCGGTCTTTCTTGCCCTGGTTTACGGCATAGCGGTAGTTTTCAGGCTCGCCACTCTCCAGTGGATACTCAATATACTGGCGCCGGGGATCCTTATAGCGGTAGCAATTGTATTTCAGCCTGAACTACGGAAGATCATTCTCAGGCTGGGTCAGACAAATTTTTTCATGCCGGACAGCAAGCCTAATTTGGGGCAGCTTGAATCGGTGGTTACGGCGGCGGAGATACTTTCCAGGGAACGCCGGGGTATGCTGGTGGTTTTTCCCCGCAGGGTGAACATCAAGAACATTATCGACGGCGGAACGAGGATCAATGCGGAAATATCATCCAGCCTTATCGTGGCGGTGTTTGAATTTGACGGCCCGCTCCATGACGGGGCTATGATCATACAGAACGGGCACATTGCCGCTGCGGGCTGTGTACTTCCGCTTTCGGAACAGCAGGATATAAAAAAGAGTTTTGGCACCAGGCACCGGGCCAGCCTCGGCATGTCGGAACAGTCCGACGCGGTAATCCTGGTGGTTTCCGAAGAAACGGGCGCCATGTCTATCGCTTTTGACTCAAAACTTTACTACGATCTTTCCCCGATAGAAGTAACGCGGAAGCTGCGTGAACTTCTGGATAAGGGTGTGCACAAACACGACGCTGAACAGAATGACGGCAGCCTTTCCGGTAACGCGGCGGGTAATCTGGGCCCTGTTTTGACCGACGCTGCGCTGAGTTCCTCTCCCATCGATAACCAGGATGGATTTACCGGGCTTTAAGGAGTGAATAGTGGACAGCAGAAAATTACTGGCAAAGGCGGCTGCGAATTGGCCTGCCAAGGTCTGCTCTATAGCCTTGGCGTTGCTATTATTTGTATTTCACCGTTTAAGCGATCTACAAACCCGCTTTATTGCGGTGCCGCTCCAGGTTGAAAGAAGCGGCAACCTTATCCCTTCAAGTTCCTATACCCGAATGGTACAGGTTACGCTGCGCGGCGATAATAGCATCTTTTCTATTTTGGAAGACGATATCGAAGCCTACATAGATTTTTCCCAGTACACAGCGCAGGGTTTTTACCGTGCGCCGGTTCAGATAAACAAGACAGGCACTGCGCTGAGGGTTGATCCTCTGGAAATATCGGTTGATCCAATGGAAATATCCCTGGAACTTGATCATAAGATAAGCAAACTTGTCCCCCTCCGGCCCGCGATACGGGACGCGCCGCAGGAAGGCTACGAACTTGTCTCTTATTCTATGACCCCGACGCAGGTACAGATTGACGGGCCGAGCAATGTCATGCAGACAATCTCGGAGCTTTCCACGGATTTTATCGAGCTTGACGGACGCAATGCGGATTTCACCGTAGTTGTGAATATTTTAAACCGCGATCCTCTTGTGGTCATACGGGGAAACGGTACTACCGAGTTCCGCGGTATCATCAGGGAGAAGATCATCTCCCTGACTTTTGAACGCATACCCATAGTTATCACCGGTTTGGCCCCGCATTTAGATGCAACGCTGAATATCAGGAACGGAAGCATGGAGATAGAGGGCAGCCAGCTTGAGATACATGACTATACGCCCCCTGCCGAGAGCCTTCAGGTAAATCTTTCACATATAGGGGAACCGGGGATCTACACTTTACCGGTAACGGTAGGCGATGTATCAGGCTTTACGCTGATCAAGCATTCGCCGGAAACGGTTCAGGTTAGGGTGGATAACGCAGCCTTGATCGATGAAGACGGGGAAGGATCGCCCTTATGATCATCGGAATAGGGGTGGATGTTGTTCATGTCAACCGTTTGGAACGCTGGACCGTAATACCGGGTTTACTGGAACGTTACTTCCACGAGGAAGAGCTGTCTTCAACCGAGGCTAAAGGCGGCGGCCGGGTACTGTCTCTGGCGGCGCGTTTTGCCGCAAAGGAAGCCTTTGGCAAGGCCCTGGGTACGGGGCTTGCCGGTATAGTCCTCAAAGACATTAAGGTAGTGAATCGTCATAACGGTCAGCCTGAAATAGAACTTTTCGGTACTGCCCGTTCAATGTTGGAACAGAGCGGGGCGAATAGGGTGCATATCTCCTTGACGCATGAACAGGATAATGCTATAGCAATGGTGGTATTGGAATATTATGAAAAGCAACGGTAATGAAACACGGGATATAAAGATATCCTTTCAATCAAAAGAAGAAATAAATTGCCCTGTTTGCGATACGCTCTTTCACCGGGAAGAGTTGCTCTCCGGCAGCGGACGGCTTATTGCGGGGGCGCTCACCGATGAACTTCACCGGCTCTATGAACCTTCGGCAAAGTATGGGGAGATATTTCCCTTGGCCTACCAGGCGACGGTTTGTCCTAGCTGTTGGTATGCTTCTATGGAAAAAGATTTCCTGCAATTTCCACCGCGCCTGCGGGAAAGGGCTTTTGACGATCAGTATCAGCGTATAAGCGATACCGAGCTTATCCTTTCGGGCATAGATTTCCATGAACCCCGCGAGCTTTTTTCCGGGGCCGCTTCACAGTATCTGGTGCTCCGCTGCTATGAATATTTTCCCAAAGAATTCTCGCCGACAATCAAGCAGGCAATTGCCGCCCTGCGTACCGGCTGGCTGTTGGATCATATTGATAAGAAGAGACCCGGCGAGCATTACGACTGGCTTGCCGTACTGTTCAAAAAAAAGGCTCTTTTCCTGTATAACGAGGCTATCAGCCGCGAACAGGCCGGCAAGGAAAAACTTTCGGGTCTGAACAATTTCGGTCCGGATACGGACAAGAACTATGCCTACGAAGGCGCCCTCTATCTTGGCGCCCTGCTTAAACTGAAATACGGTTCTCACAAGAATGTCGAGTTGCGGATAGCCCAACTTGGCGAGGCCAAACGTACCATAGCCAAAATTTTCGGCATAGGAAAATCTTCAAAGAATAAGCCCGGCCCCCTGCTTGAACATGCCCGCAACCTCTACGATCAGATTAATAAGGAACTTAATGAGACTGATGAGTGAGGATGCGGAGGAGGATGGAACGGATGACAAAATAGCACAGAAGCCGGACGGTGAAAGCCGGAATATCAGGCTGCTCATCGCCTATGACGGGACTGATTTTTCAGGTTGGCAGAGACAGGGGGCTTGTTCCGCACGGTCGAATTCCCCGCAAGGCGTCCTTGGGCAGGATAACAGCCGGCATGAGGGCCTTCCGCGGAATTGCACGGCGCAAAGTAATGTACGGCAGTACCGTACCGTTCAGGGTGTCATCGAGGAAGCCTTGGAGAGGATACATAAACGGAAAATAGTCCTTACCGGAGCGGGAAGGACGGATGCCGGCGTCCATGCCGCGGGGCAGACGGCTAATTTTTATACCCCGGTACACCGCATGGCTGCGGAGCGTTTTGTTCCCGCGCTGAACGGACTTCTTCCCCAGGATCTGCGTATACTCAAAGCCGCTGAATGCCGCAGTGATTTTCATGCCCGCTTTGACGCTAAATCCCGCAGCTACCGGTACTACTTTATCTGCGGCAGGCCCGGCCTTCCCCATGAACTCCGCTACAGCCTCCAGCTATGGCGGCGGCCCTCCGTGAACCGGCTTAATGGTTATGCCCGAAGGCTTCTTGGCGAACTGGATTGCGGCGTTTTTGCGAGCCCCGGCGATAAAAGCCTTTCCCGTTCACGCTATATCAGCCGGGCGCACTTCTTTACCCAAGGGGATTCCCTTGTTTTTGAGATATGCGCCAACGCTTTCCTGTGGAAGATGGTCCGTTCCATAGCCGGGACCCTGCTCCATTACGAGGAGAAGGGGCTTTCGGAAGAAGCCTTGGGGGAAATTATCACCTCTCGCAGCCGGAGCAAGGCAGGGCCGACCCTTCCGCCCAAGGGGCTTTTTCTCTGGCATATTGATTACTATAGGGAATGAATAACCCTGCGGCAGGCGGGGCGTAGAGCGGTAAGGATCCGTATAAGATGAACATTTATTCTATTATAAACGCGGCTTTTCAGAACACCCGGTTTACCGCACTGGATGGGGAAAAACCCGAACTGAGGGACGGGAGGCTTTTTGTTCCGTCGTCCCTCCTCCGCTGTCTTGCCGAAGAGTGCTTCAGGAGCATTGCCTTTTACTTTCGGGAAAGCCATCTTGCCTGCCTTGCCGGGGCTCTTGTTGATCCGGCTTCCTCTGCCAATGACCGCATCACCCTCAAGGCCCTGCTCAAAAACGCCCTTATCGCCGCAAAGGGAGAACTGGCGCTCTGTCAGGATACGGGAACCGCTGTTGTCTACGGCTGGAAACCAGAGGCGGTTTTTACCGGCGGCTGCGACGCTGCGGAATTGGAAGCGGGAACAGCGGCGGCCTATCTAAAAAACCATCTGCGCGCTTCCCAGGTTGCGCCCCTTTCCTTCTTTGAAGAGT
This sequence comes from Treponema sp., assembly GCA_031274035.1. Taxonomy (GTDB): domain Bacteria; phylum Spirochaetota; class Spirochaetia; order Treponematales; family Breznakiellaceae; genus JAISNI01. Next base: position 8,574 of record JAISQR010000434.1, read on the forward strand.
ACAATACCGGCAACAATCTCCCTGCCCAGATACGCATTGAGGCTGTCCCCTGCACTGCCGCCGGTTTGACCTACCGTTTTCTCTTTGCGGCAAAGGGCGGCGGTTCCTCCAACAAGACCAGCCTCTTTTCTATGAGCAAGGCCCTGCTTGAAGAGAAAACCTTTGAGGAATTCCTGGAAGACAAGATAAGGTCCCTAGGAACTGCGGCCTGCCCGCCCTACCGGATTGCGGTAGTTATAGGCGGTACAAGCCCGGAAATCAATCTGGATATACTTAAACTTGCCACAACGGAAATTTTGGACAAGGCGCCGTATTTTGAGGAATACAAGGGCCCCCTATCCCCGCTCCTGCGGGACACGTACTGGGAAGAGAAGGTTTTAGAAATAGGCAGGAAAACCGGCATAGGAGCGCAGTTTGGGGGAAGGCAATTCCTCCTTGATGCAAGGGTAATCCGTATGCCCCGGCATGCCGCTTCCTGCCCGGTATCCATCGGTGTTTCCTGTTCAGCCCACCGGAACATGCTGGCCTATATAGACAGGAACGGGGCCTATGTTGAAGAGCTGTGCCGTGATCCGGGCCGTTTTCTCGATTCCTACAGTATCAGTCTGCCGGATCTATCCGGCGTATCCGATGACAATAGGGCTGCGGACAGGGACGCTCGTGCTGGTGTATATAAACTCGATCTTAACCTGCCCCTTCAGGCTGTCCGCGCCGGACTAGACAGCCTGCGGATCGGGGACAGATTGAGCCTCTGCGGGAAACTCCTCGTTGCCCGTGATGCGGCCCATCTTAAATGGCATGAACTTATTCTTGCGGGAAAAGAATTGCCCCAATACCTCTCCAGGCATCCCATTTACTATGCAGGCCCGGCTGCAACTCCCCCCGGTATGGTTATCGGCAGCTTGGGGCCGACTACCGCCCAACGCATGGACCGCTATGCGGAAGAGCTTATGTCCAGGGGCGTCTCCCTTATCACCCTGGCAAAGGGCAACCGCGGCGGAACCTGGACCGAAGCCTGCAAAAAGTACGGAGGCTTCTATTTGGGAACCATAGGCGGGGCCGCGGCTCTGCTGGCGGAGGAAAATGTCGTTGCCGGTGAAGTTCTCGATTACCCTGAACTGGGTATGGAAGCGGTACGGCTGATTGAAGTGCGGGAACTTTCGGCCTTTATCATCGTGGATAACAAGGGGAATGAACTGTACTGAAAAACAGCTTATAACTTTCCTTCCCTCCAGCTATTGATAAGGAAGCGGGATACTGAGCCGTTACCGGGAAGGCTGGGGAGGCTGTCGCGGCTGAACCACTGGGCGTCTTCAATTTCTATCTGGTCGCAGCGGATTTCACCGCCGGCGTGGCGGGCGGTAAAGCCCAGCATAAGCGAATTGGGGAACGGCCAGGGCTGGGACGCGATATACCGTATGTCCTTTACCTCAAGGCCCACCTCCTCACGGATCTCGCGCGCTACCGTAGCTTCCAGGTTTTCCCCTGCTTCGTTGAAGCCGGCAATGAGGCTGTAAACACCCGCCGCAAATTTTTTGTTATGCGCAAGAAGGGCTTCATCCCTGTCGTTAATGATGATAGTAATAACCGCGGGGCTTATACGGGGAAACTCCAGACGGCCGCATACAGGGCATAGCCGCGCCAGCTCTGTAGGAGAATCGCTGTTCCGGCTGCCGCAGGTTCCGCAGTATGCGGATTCTTTGCGCCATTGGCTTATATGAAAACTGCGGAGCAAACGGCCTACCTGCCCCTTCCCGTCCACCGTCATGCCGTAGGTAAGATAATTGACCGCCTGCCGCATGGGTACGGCCCTCCAGGAAGCCGGCAGGGTTATATTTTCCTTGATGTTTACCCCTATTATGCCCCCAAAAATGTCAACTGCGGGTATCTCAAATATATCGTCTATTTCAAGCTCTTCCCGCGCCGCTTTCCCGCTGACGGCCTCGTTCAACCGGGAATCGGGGGTATCGGCAGGGATCACGAGGGTATTCCCCTGGAAACAGTAAACCTCCTGCCCTTCGTTGTTGTCCATGATGCACCTCCATATTTTATTAGAATAGCCTTTTAACAGAGAAGTATCAACATATTTCTATTATTTATCCAGGGCCAGTGTATTAAAAATCAGGCTCTTTCTTGATTAGGATCCGGGGAGATAAGCTCTGAAGCAAAAAAAGAATGAAACAGGAGCCGTTCAAAATACTCATTGGACCAAGCGGGCATTATCAAAGATATTTTAATGCGTTTGCGCCGGCCCTGGGGATTGTCCAATTCAGGTTGAATAGGTATAAATTAAAGAATATATTAAGGGTGTCTCTAAAAACCTCAGTTTTTAGGAAAGCCTCTATATTATTAAGGAATATTGTATGAATAAGACCTATCATATTACAGAAGACCGTATCGCCCATTATACCTGCCATAAAACCACGGAGCCAATCTCCATTGACGGGAATCTGGATAAAGCCCCCTGGAGGAAAGCGGAAAAATCCCGGCCCTTTGTGGATATGGTAAGCGGGGAGCCGGGATTTTTGGAAACCCGGATAGCCAGCCTTTGGGACGACTCTAATCTGTATATTGCCTTTTGGGTTACAGAACCCCAGGTACGGGCATCCCTGACAATGCGGGATTCCTTTATCTGGTTTGACAATGATGTGGAAGTATTCCTTGACGGAGAAGACTGTTATTATGAATTTGAAATAAATGCCTTTAATACGATATATGAGGTGATGTTTATCTATCAGGATGCGCTAAAAAAAGGAAGCCGCTTTGATACCCCGGAATTTGATTTATACCAACGGGAAGTAGATGTGTTAAGCGGTTTTCAGGATGGAACCCGGTATGGTAAACACCATCGGGGGAAACGCTGGGCTTTTATGGATTATGACTTCCCCGGACTTAAAACCGCGGTAAAAGTGGATGGAAAGATTAACGATCCCTCCTGCATTGATAAGGGATGGACCGTGGAAGCAGCCTTTCCCTGGAAGGGTATAGAAAAGTTGTATGCCCGCCGTACTTTTCCGCCGGTTCCCGGAGAAATGCTGCGTGCAGGATTCTTCCGTTTTGAAAGCCTCCGATACCACGGCAAAACCATTGATGAAAGTATAGGCTGGTCTCTCAATGAACACGGGGTCTACGATTCCCATATCCCGGAAAATTTCTCTTATCTGCATTTTGCGGGGCCTCTTGTTCATCAGCCTGATTAATTTTTTTTGCAACTATTTATCTCTAAAAGGGTCAATACTCATTATAAGGAATGTTTGTCAAATTCACAAAGGGGTGTTATATGAGCGGGACCGCGCCTTGGGCTTTTTTGGAAGAATACAGGGGGAAGTTTTTTACAGGAACTTGGCCTACCCTGCCTGAGATGTTCAGGATCACTGTTTCTCGTTACGGTGAGCGCCCCTGTTTTACCATTTACGAGCCATACCGCATCAGCCTGACCTATAACGAGTCCCTGACGCTGATTGAAGCCGTTGCAAGATGGCTGTACGCCAGGGGAATACGCAGGGGAGACAAGGTAGCGGTTACCGGTAAGAATTCGCCGGAGTGGACTGTGGCCTACTTGGGGATACTCTTTGCCGGTGCAACGGTTGTTCCCATTGATCATCAACTTAAAATTGAAGAAACGGATATCCTCCTTAAAACCTGCGGGGCAACTATCCTCTTTGTAGATGAAGAAAAATATATACGTTATATAGAGAATCCGGGCGGTTTAAAGGAAATTATTTCCCTGAAAAAAGGTGCGGGCGCCTATATTTACGATCTTGACGGGCCTCCGTCAGAGATGGATAAGGCTGCGGAGGAGGATCTGGCAGCCATTCTCTTTACCTCCGGTACTATGGGCAGCCCCAAGGGTGTTATGCTAACCCATCAAAATCTGGTTGCCGATTGTTATCTTGCCCAGGGCGCTCCGCTAAAGCTGTACTGTACCGATATTTTTTATGCGCTGCTCCCGCTGCACCACGCCTATACCATGCTGGCGGTTTTTATCGAAACTATTTCTGTCGGTGCGGAGCTTGTCTTTGGTAAACGTATGGTTACCAAAGCTATACTGAAAGACCTCAAGGAAGCGAAGATCACCATGCTGCTGGGCGTGCCCATGCTCTTTAACAAGGTGATGGCGGGGATTATCCGGGGCCTAAAAGAGAAAGGTTTTCTTGTGTACGGTATTATCTCCTTTTTGATGATAATTTCGGGGCTTATAAAGAAGATCTTTAGGGTGAACCCTGGCAAGAAGATATTCCATGCAGTGCTGGAGAAGGCAAGCCTCACCTCCGTGCGCATCTGTATCTGCGGGGGAGGCCCGCTGGCCCCTAGTGTTTTCCGTAAATACAATCAACTTGGCATAGACTTTGTTCAAGGCTACGGCCTTACCGAGACATCGCCTATCATCAACCTGAACCCCATAGAACACTACAAAGAAACCAGCGTCGGCATAATTATTCCCCAGGTTGACATGAAGATACTTAACCCCGACGAACGGGGCATCGGTGAGATTATCCTCAAGGGCCCTATGGTTATGAAAGGCTACTACGAGAAGCCCGATGATACGGCCGCGGTTTTTACCCCTGACGGTTACCTTAAAACCGGCGATTTAGGCTACTTGGATAATGAAAACTACCTTTACCTGACAGGACGTGCCAAGAATGTAATTGTTACCGAAGGCGGTAAAAATGTGTACCCCGAAGAGATCGAGAATGAATTTCAGCTTTTTGATGAGATAGAACAGATCCTGGTGAGGGGCTTTGTGTTGGACAAAAAAATGAAAACCGAAGGTATAGAAGCCTTGGTCTACCCTAACATGGAGGTCCTTAAAGATGAATCCGGCAAGGCGCTCCCAAAGGAACAGGTAAAAACGCGCATTGATAAGATAATCTCGGAGGTAAATACCCGGCTTCTCTCCTATCAGAAAATTGAAAAGAGTGTGATCCTTGATGAGCCGATGGAGATGACCACCACGAAAAAGATCAAGCGGGATAAAGTATAAGCCTTGCAAAAACCGAAAGATGCTGATATTTCTGAAATGAGCCGGGCCCCATGCGGGGTAAAAAGCACTTGAAAACATGCTTGAGTAGTTACAATATTCTTAAATTCAGCGGAATCATTATGCCGTTCCGTGAAATGATAGCGGTATAAAGATTATCAGGGGCAATGATTCGTAAAAAATCGTCGTGTCGGGAGATATTCCCGTTTTTTGATTCACGCGCCGGCAGAGGGCCGCTTTTCTTTCTTGGTTTGTCATACTATTTTTTTGTAACTTGTGGATTTTTTGTTCGGTGCGCCAAAGATGCGTTGAGCAAAAAATCCCGATCTATGGGCATGCTGTACTCTTCGAGTATTCGGAGTTTGTAAGGTATAAATTGCAAATTTATACCTTACAAACTCCTGGGCGGGGAATTAAACCTCAAGAGATTAAGTACCCTGCAACCGCTTCTTAATATCCTGTACCTTATCCAACGATTCCCAGGGCAGTTCAATATCCGTGCGCCCAAAATGACCGTAGGCGGCGGTCTGTTTGTAGATAGGTCTACGCAGATTAAATTGCTTGATTATCGCATCAGGACGAAGGTCAAATTCCTTCTCAATTATTTCCACGATTTTTTCTTCCGGCACATTACCCGTCCCGAAGGTATCCACACCGATGGAAACTGGCCGGGCTACGCCGATAGCATAGGCGATCTCCACCTCAAGCCGTTTTGCAGTCCCGGCGGCTACCAGGTTCTTGGCTATCCACCGCGCCGCATAGGCTGCGGAACGATCCACCTTGGTGGGGTCTTTCCCAGAGAAAGCGCCACCTCCGTGGCGGCCGACTCCTCCATAGGTATCCACCACTATCTTCCTGCCCGTTAAACCCGAATCCCCTTGGGGGCCCCCAATATGGAAGCGTCCTGTAGGATTGATAAGGTACCGGGTGTTCCCGTCCAGCAGATCCGCTGGAAGCGCCGCCTTGATCACCTTTTCGATGATCCCCTGTTTCAAGGTTTCCTGGTTGACTTCTGCGTCATGCTGGGCGGAAACCACCACCGTGTGGATCCGTTTCACCTGTCCGCCGCTGTCATATTCAACCGTTACTTGGGATTTTCCATCGGGCCGCAGCCAGGGCAAAGTTCCGTTTTTACGCTGCCCGGCAAGTTTCCGGGTAAGGGCATGCGCGTAGAAAATCGGAGCCGGCAGATATACCGGGGTTTCATCGGCGGCATAACCGAACACCATGCCCTGATCCCCCGCGCCGGTTTCCTGTTCTGTCAAACCGGCGGCCTTTGCCTCATACGCATTATTTACCCCCAGGGCAATATCCGGCGATTGTTCATCCAGGGCCACAAGAACCGCACAGGTCTTTCCATCAAAGCCTCCGTTGGTATTGTGATACCCTATCTGTACAATCGTATCCCTTACAATTGAAGGAATGTCCACATAGGCTTTAGTAGATATTTCCCCCGCCACCAGCACCAGGCCGGTGGTCGCTAGGGTCTCGCAGGCCACCCGCGATTCCGGGTCCTGAGCGATGAGCGCGTCCAAAATTGCATCTGATATCTGATCGCAAAGTTTATCTGGATGCCCCTCTGTTACCGATTCGGATGTAAAAAGTCTTGCCATATAAAATCCTTTCTTTCTGGGATATTTCCTGCTCAAAATATCCAGCAGAAAATTAAAACTGCTTTCTTACACTATTTTATATTCATATTAAATACATGTATTTAATATGAATATACTCTGAAAATAAATTATTGTCAATAGAGCCATTCCCAAAATTTCATTTTTTGGGAATGGCTCTTAGGTATTTAAAAAATAGTAACTATTCAGAATGGACCTGTTTCCGCCGCAAAACAACGATGCCCATATGCTTTGGTACACCTTTATGCAAAAATTCCGATTATAAAGGCTCCTTTGGATTTGATTAAAACAAAATTTTTAGCGGCTGAACGGAATTGCCTTCCGGCGGACCGCATCCGTGCGGTTCCGCCTTCACGCCGTCTTTTCCGCTAAATGTCCATCCATCAACATTTACCCCAGCGAACCTGTAATGTCTCGGTTCGCTGGGGCCGCGGAAAAGTTTCGATTCCGTTCAGTAGTTGGATTTGATTAAAACAAAATTTTTAGCGGCTGAACGGAATCGAACCGTCGTCTCCAGCTTGGAAGGCTGGGGTAATAACCATTATACGACAGCCGCATAATCTAAAAATATCGCAACTACTCAAGGTCTGCGATTTTTCATATAAGTATATATATAATATCAGAATTATCGCAGAATTGTCAAGTAAACCAGCGGTTTTCAGCAATTTTACATTTAAGAAATTCAACCGCGAAAGGCACGAAAAAGGAAAGTACGCTGCTTCCAAGTACCGCGAAAATACCCAAATTTGAAGAATTTTAACCGCTAAGTACACATCGAACCGCGAACCTTCGGTTCGATGGTTCGCGAACACGAAGGAAGGACGGAGTCCGGGGGGTTGCCCTCCAAT
>JAISQR010000499.1 GCA_031274035.1 Treponema sp.
TTTTAAAACCGGAGATTATTCGGTTCATGAAAAAGCCCTTTCGATGTACTACGACGCCATCGACGCGAATCTTCTGGGTTCAACAATATGGAACTATACCGCCGATAATACCAACGCCGCGGGGGATCACTGGAACGGCGAGGATCTTTCCATTGTAAGCAGGGACAGGGACGGAACGCTCCGGCCCAGGGCAATCGCGGGCTGGCGGCGGCCTTACCCCATGGCAAGTGCCGGAACGCCCCTGGAATTCCGCTGGGACCTAAGGCGGCGTACGCTGTACTTCCGTTTCCTGGCGGACCCGGACCTTAGCGCCCCCACGGAGATCTATGTACCCCCGGGGCTTTGGGAAACGCCGGAATTAAGCGTAGAGCCCGCGGCGGACGCAGGGGCCCCTGTCGGCACGGCGGCGGGCCTGAGGGCTGAGTATAAGCCGGAGGCGGACCGGATCTATGTATATAACGGGGGATACCGGGGCGAGGCGGTACTTTGGGCTGGCGGGGAAAGGATTTGACTGCCGATTCTGTGGACGACGCCAATCCCCGTCATACCGGGCAGACGAAACACCGATTTATGCCGCTTGAGCGTAAATCGGTGTTTTCTTAGAGGTTTTTAATTTAGTTCCACAAACCTAGTTCTTTCAGCTTTGGTTCATACCGGGATGCCTGTATCTCCACATCCCAATCGCTGTATTCGCCGATATTGTCAATGGTAAACAGCTTTATCGGGGGTTCCGTGTATTCAGGCTCCGGAGTACCGGCAAGGTACTGTAGAGCTTTTATGGTGACCAATATGCCGTCTTCAGACGGAGCCCAGCCGACTGTTACCTTGGCGGTCCCCGCTTGAAGCATTTCCTTACCCACAGGCGATCCGTTGACGGTTACCAGGGTAATCTCATCCTCCCTGCCCGCTTCCTTTATTGCCACATTGGCGCCGAAGGCCATTTCTTCGTTCATCGCGTAAACCAGGTCTATCTTATTGTGCATAATAAGATAGTTGCGCATCACATCTTCACCCTTTTTCCGGTCCCATTCGGCATACTGAATTTCAGAGAGCATGCGGTAATTGGGGTCCTTGTCCATGGCCTCCTGGAATCCCTGTATATACTTGCTTGTACCAGGATCGCCGGGTACGCCGCCCACGATCAGATAAGCGCCGCCGCTTCCCAGTTTGTTCTGCACCACATATTCACCAAGCATACGGCCCACGCCGACCATATCAACGTCAACCCTGCCCTGGATTTTTCCGGGTCCGTCGGTAATGGAACTGTCCACCAGGAAATAGGGAACATTTGCCGCGTTTGCAATCTGGGCGCCTTTTTGTCCGGTCTCCACATTGGTGGTCATGACGATGATCGCATCGGCCCCGGCGGAGATCAGATCTTCCACGTTCTGAATTTCCTTTATCGCGTTATAGTCCGATTGCCGTTCGACATAGGTATTACCCGAAGCTTCTACCGCCCATTTTACGCCGCCCTTGCCGAAGCTGTAATACACGTCCGGGCCGGGCATGATAACTCCAATTGTTTTGCCTGTAACTTTGGAACCCCCCGCGGGCGCCGCGGCATCGCCGCTTTGTTTTCCCCCGCACGAAATAATGCCGAGCAGCATGATGAAAATCAAACCAGCACTCAAAACACACTTTTTCATTTTCTTCCTCCTAAAAATATTTGGAACCGGAACACCGGCTTGTCCACATTGTTTTGCCGCTCATTTCCTTGAGCGTATCGTTACCGCAACCAGCAATACCACGCCGGTGATTATCTTGTGGTAAAAAATGGGAACCATGAGCATATTGAGGGAATTTGCGATAAGGCCCATCAATAGAATTCCCAAAAAACAGCCCAGCACATTACCCCTGCCGCCGGAAAGGGCTATACCGCCGACCACACAGGCGGTAATCGTTTCCATTTCGTAACCCAAAGACATGTTATAATTGGCGGAGGCAAGTCTGGAGAGAACCAGCATGGCGCTGATGCCGCAAAGAAAACCGTTAATTGTGTAGACCATGAACTTATAGCGGTTTATGTTGATCCCCGCGAGAAACGCCGCCTCGGAATTTCCCCCCACGGCATATACCCTGCGTCCGAATTTGGTGTACCGCATGAGCAGGGTGGTAACAAGGGCGATTACGATAAAAATAATGGTCTGTATGGGAATCCTGCCGATTCTGATAATCCCGAACCAGGAAAACATACTCCCGATGGTTATAATGTTTCCCTGGGCGGTAAACAAGCCCAAACCCTGGAAAATACACATGGTTCCCAGGGTAATGATGAATGATTCGGACCGGACCTTGCATACCAAAATGCCGTTGAAGATTCCGCAGGCCATGCCTAATAAAAGCCCAAAGGGAAGGACCGTAATATCGTTCAATATTCCGTTCTTCAATAAAAACGCGGACAGGCAGGCCGTAAAGGAAAAAAGGTAGGCTACGGAAAGATCTATGTTGCCTGTTATGATGACCAGGCTCATCCCGATTGCCATGATACCGGTCAGCGAAATTGTCTGGAACAAATTGATCATGTTACTGACCGAAAAGAAACGCGGGGCGGTAAGGCTGACTATCAGAACTATAAACAGGATCAAAAACAGCAAAATCGTATTTTGGTTTTTGAGAATACCCTTGATCCGTATTCCCGCCGCGGCATCATTAGTATCAGCCAATTTTTTCTCCTCCTATCGCTTCGTAAAGTACCCTGGTCTGGGTGATTCCTTCTTTTGGTATTTCGGCGGAGATACGGCCGCCGCGCATAACAAGTACCCTGTCGCTCATGGAAAGAAGTTCCTCCATCTCCGACGTGATAAAAACGATGGCTTTGCCCTGTTTTGCCAGATTCGTACAGATATTGTAAAGTTCCTGCTTGGCTCCCACATCAATGCCCCTGGTGGGTTCGTCAAAGATGTAAACTTCGGCACCAGCGTAGAGCCATTTTGCCACCACCACCTTCTGTTGATTTCCTCCGGAAAGGTTTTCGACTACCGTTCCCGGATCGGGGGCTTTGATCTGCAATTCTCCCATCATCCGCCTGCCTATGGACCGGACGGTTTTAGGGCTGACAAAGAGATTTTTGAATTTACGCAGCGAAGGCAGGACCATGTTGTTTTCGATACTCTGGTTTGTCACAAGGCCGCCGCGCCGCCGGTCTTCGGTTATAAAGGCTAATCCCGCTTTTATGGCATCCTCGGGATTTTTAGGGGTTATCTCGGCGCCCCTGAGAAATACCTTTCCCTGTCCCGCCTTGTCCACGCCGAATATCAGCCGGGCCAGTTCGGTTCTGCCTGCTCCCACCATACCGTAAATGCCCAGTATCTCGCCCCGGTGAACAGAAAAATTGACATCCTTGACGGCGTTTCCCCGGCTTAGTTTTTCGACACGGAAAATTTCTTCGCCTAATTCAATAATTTCCTTGTCATAAAAATCACCCAGGCTGCGGCCCACCATGTTGTCGATAAGCACCGCCTTGGTAACTTCTTTGACCGGAAAGGTATTAACATACCGGCCGTCCCGCAGCACCGTAATCCGGTCGGCAATTTCAAAGACTTCGTCCAGATGATGGGAAATATAGATAATGCCCTTTCCTTCTTCCCGCAGCATGCGTATGATACGGAAGAGGTTGTCTATCTCCGCTTTCCCAAAAGAAGCGGTAGGTTCATCCATGACCACCACTTTACATTCATGAGCTAAGGTCTTGGCTATCTGGACCGCCTGTTGTTCGGCGATACCTAAGTTGGCGCAGAAAGAACGGGGGGCGATATTCATCTTTAGTGATTTCATAATATCCGCCGTCTTGTTAAAGGCGGATTTCCAGTCAATGAGGCCGGTTTTTGGGAAGCAAATTTCCTGTCCAATATAGAGATTTTCCGCCACTGTAAGCCAGGGGACCAGGGTGTTTTCCTGATAGATCGTGTGTACACCCAGCTTAAAGGATCTTTCCGGGGTCATCTGGGGGATGGGAGTTCCTTCAAAGGTAATTGTTCCGCCATCGTGCTGCAGGGCCCCCGAAAGAATTTTTATCAGCGTGGATTTTCCCGCGCCGTTTTCCCCGCAGATTGCGTGGACTTCCCCTCTTTGCAGTTCAAATGAAACGTCCACAAGGGCTTTAACACCACGAAAAGACTTTGAGATGTTGGAGAGTTTTAATATCGCAGACGTTTCATTTTTCATAGGTTTCTTTATGAATTCCAGTGTTTATAAACAAAGTCCGCGCTGGCCCGCAGTAATTCCGGCGTACCGGCGATCTCCAATGTGGAATACCGGATCTTGTCGCTGTCTTTGAGTACCTCAATCACACCTTTGATATCAATGACCCCGGTACCCAATTCTATGGTAGAGAAACCGCAACCGTAACGCTTACCCCGCTGGGGAACCCATTCTTCACCGAGATCTTTCCAGTGGATATGAAAAATTTTATCTTTGTATTTTTTCGCCAGCTCCACCGGGTCCGTGCCGCCCAGCCATGAATTACCGGTGTCGAGATTGACCCCCAATGATTTGGGATGACCCAGACAGGCCATAACATCGCCGATGCCGCTTATGGAATCGGTAATAGGACCATGGGGTTCAAAGATGATGTTGATCCCGTAGTCTTCCGCCATTTTACAGGGGTTGTAGAGTTTTTCCGCCACGGTAAAGATACTCTGTTCATAGCTTAGTTTTTTGGCCCAATCACTTTTGGGAACCGTCTCGGTGGTTACCACATCCCGTACACCAATGGCATGGGCAAATTTGATGGCCTTCATTATTTCGGCGGTCTGAAACAGTCCCGGATTCGACGCTTCAATCAGTACGGCATGGGCACTGATAGTCATTATCTGCATGCCCAATTCATCGAATTTGCGCTTGATGTTAAAGGGATTTTCATCAAGGCTTACCGATGCGGAAAGACCGGCGGAGGCAAACATACTGCCGTTTGAGTGGGTATCCGTGATATCGGCATAGTCAAACCCCGCTTCTTTTGCCAGCTTAAGATTATGTTCAAAGCTGGTATACGGCTCCAACGCTAAAAATACTCCTACTTTCATAATCAATCCTCCTTAAGGATAAAGAAAATTAAATAATCCCGGTTCAAAACTTTTTGCCGGATAACATCCGGTGAACAGTGTTCCAGTTTGATTCCGAAATTATTCATGGAAAATAAACTTACCGCCTCCCGTACGCAAGCGTGGTCTCAAACATGGCGTCGATATTTTCAGGTTTTGCGTTATCCACCATTGTAGCGGTATCCATGATAAAACCACCTCCCGGTGCGCATGTATCGATGAGCCATTTACAATAATCAACGATCTCCTGTTTTTTACCGTACATGAGGGGAACGGCAGGTACATTTCCCATTATGCACGAATGCCCGCCCAATACTTTTTTTGCCGCCGCCATATCGGTATATTCGAAGTTGTAGATAACCTTGCCGGGAGGCACCTCTGTTAAATAATCCAGGCGGGTATTATAAGCTCCTTCCACATATACTACAGGGGTCAATCCGGCGTCCGCCACTTCGGTGATGTAACGCCTTAATGTGGGCCAATAAAATGTTTTAAACTGTTCGTCGGACATAAACGAATCCACGCCTTTGTGCAGCCAAAACCATACATAAGGCACTGCTTTACCTCTAGAGCCGGCGATAGTATCTTTAATAGCGAATTCGGTTACCACATCAATAAGCGCCAGTAATTCTTTGGGGTGATCGTACATATCCATCAGAATTTCCCGTGTACCCCGCATACTGTCTCCGATCATGTCAAAGGGAGCGAAGGCAAAACCTGCATGGAGGGGCGGAATACCGAATTTTTCTTTCATGTGGGCCTCGTATTCGCCCAAATAACCGAACCATTCCATCAGGACTTTTCCGGTTTTTACCATGGCTTCAAAAGCTTTTATCACCTCCGGGTCCGAGAAGGCGGCAAAAGTCCCCATGTGACCAAACCACATGGAATTGCGGAAATCAACCTTCGCAAGGCCGCTCAGATTTGAAAAGCTCCGGGGAATCCACTTCTGCATCATGAATCTGGTGATATCCTTGATCGCTTCTGTATATTCATCCTCTTTCATATATTCACCTTCGATGAATTGATACATCATGTCAGGTTCACTGATATGTTTCCCCGGCCATTTGAACCAGGTGATGCCTGAATATTCCAAATAGTCCACAGGGTAGAAGGAGAAGGGAGTCCCGCCAATGTCGGGTTTGTAGTGGTCGTAAAAGATATCCCACACCTCCACTCCCCGGCGATAGTCTTCCATAATATCCTTGATAGTCCATTTTTTCGCATAATAAATTGGGAAAGCCTGAACCACCGGAACGATTGGTACCCTATCGGGTTCTTTCAATTGAACCGCATCGTTAACTCGTTTTAGTCTTGAGTCATAAAGATCTTGCATAGTTTCCACGAAGATACCTCCACAAACCATAATTCGATTTAATACAGATCATGACTATGAAAATAAAACAGGGGTTAAAAATTGATAAGGAGTGTGTATTTACAAAACCGTTTAACGGATTTAGTACGGATTGTCCAAAGAAGCCGGCGAAAGAGCGGGAATTCCTAGTAAACCTATCGGGGGGGGGGGGGGGGGGTAGTTAAAATATTTTACGGCGAATGCGGAAATTAACAAAAACACGAAAATATTAATTTT
>JAISQR010000450.1 GCA_031274035.1 Treponema sp.
CCTGGTGGAAGAGCGGCGGGACGAGAAACTGCCGGTAGTGCCGCTGCCGAGCCCTAAGGAAATGGAGCGGCGGAAGGTACTGGCGAACTATGCGCGGGAACAGCGGAACCGGACGAGGCACATGAACACGCTGCATTCGCTGTTCGTCCACCAGGGGATCACGAGGGTGGTGAGGTCGAACCTACGGTTCGCAGGACTTTTTGCAATTTATTGCAAATTTATACCTTGCAAACTCCCAAAGGAGCCACGTTAATCGGAATTTTTGCATAAATATGCAAAAATTCACCAAAGTCCCATCGGACACGAAGTGTCCGCGGCTCCTAGCTTACGACCGCGCGGGAGGTAAGAGCGTGGAGGGTATTAAGGCTGACAATAGCATTATCGGCGCCGTTTTCAACAGTCCAGGAGAAATCGGCCTCTTCGCCAGGTTTGCGGTTGCTGTCAGCAATGTTACTTTTAAGAAATTCAGCCGCGAAAGGCACGAAAAGACACGAAAAAGGTCCAGTATACTACTTCCAAGTACCGCGAAAATACCCAAATTTGAAGAATTGTAACCGCCAAGATACACGAAGAACGGTTGAAATTAAAATTTTCAGGATTTCCTCAATAACAGATTGCCTTAAACAAAGTTTTCCAGGGCGCGCGCCAGATCCCCCGCGGCGGAGCTTCCGGCGCTTATACGGCGGACGCCGGGAATGGATGCAAAGTAGCATATCTGGCGTTTGGCATAACGGCGGCTGTTACGGGCGATAAGTTCCTGAACCGCTTCCATATCCTGCGACAGGCGGAAGACCCCCGGCGCGTCCTCTATGAAAAATTCCTTGTAGCCTATAGCCTTGAGGCCCGGATCAAGGGGCGTATAGCCTGATCTGAAAAGCGCCGCCGCTTCCCCGGGAAGCCCCCGGCGGAACATCTGCGCAACCCGTTCATTGATGCGCGTGTAGAGTTCATCCCGCCCGCGGACAAGCGTAAGCAGGAGGAAACGGAAAGGCCGCTCCGCTTCTGTACCGTCCTGACAAGAGGCGCCGGGCGCGTTGTTCCATGAATACGAGCTGAGGGGGCGGCCCGTAAGCCGGAACACCTCCAGGGCGCGCAGGAGGCGGTACTCGTCGTTGATATGGATGCGGCGCGCGCTTACCGGATCGGAAGCGGCAAGCTCCGCGGCAAGGGCCTGTAGGCCCCTGTTTTTAAGCTCTTCGCGGAGCGTCATGCGGAGAGCCGGGTCCGAGGGGGGGGCTTCGGGGAGGCCGTAAATAAGGTTCTTTAGGTAGAAACCGGTTCCGCCGGAAACTACCGGCAGGAGGCCCCTGCGGTGAATGTCCCGGCATGCCGCGGACGCAAGGCGGACAAAATCGCCCGCGTTAAACTGCTCGCTGGGGCTGCGTATGTCGATAAGGTGGTGCGGAAGGGCCTTCCGCTCGGCAGGGAGCGGCTTGGCGGTGCCTATATCCATTCCCCTATAGACCTGCATAGAATCGGCGGAGACTATCTCGGCGCGAAACGAGGTTTTGCCGCCGAAAAGCTCTTCCAGCACCGCGGTTTTACCCGATGCGGTAGGACCGAAGAGAACTACAACTGGTATGGTATGAGACGATTCCGCCATACACTCTAAACCGGAGCGTACCCAAAGGCTCTAACCAGGGGGTAGCGGAAAAGGTTTGCGGCGCAGCCGTAAACCTTTGGAGCGCAGGGGGGCCGGAGCATAAAGGCCGCCGCCGGGCCGCGGCGTGGAAACAGGCCCCCCTCCCTATACAATACCTTACTCTTCAAGACGGAATTCTATCAGCTTCTGAAAAACCTGGCGGGCGGCAAGGGATACTACCTTGCTTTGATTTTCCTCTATTTCCGGGTCGTTCAGCATGGAAAGCTGGTATGACCGGCGTGAAGCGGCGGATGTTATCTCGTACATATTACCATTATATTCGATAAGCTCTTCTATGGGAAATATCATAACTATATAATAGAAAAAATGAGAGGTTATGTAAAGAGGTATCTTGCATAGAAAGGAACAGCAAATTATAATTAAAGAAGCTGTTCCCAAAACTGAAGTTTTAGGAAAGCCTTACAAGGATAGTGTTTTTGTTGCGGGGGGCTTTTTATGGAAAAGAGCGAGATTGCAGCGCGGGCAAAGGATTATATTGCCAGGGAGAAAGACGGCCATTTCCGCCGCGAGGCGGAGAAGCTCCTTGCCGCGGAGGATTGGAAGGAGCTTGAAGATAGATTCTACCGCAATCTTGAATTCGGGACGGGCGGGCTGCGCGGTATTATCGGGGGCGGTTATAACCGGATGAATACGCTGGTAGTGAAGAGCGCCACTCAGGGGCTTGCGGCGTATCTTATCAAGGCCTTTCCTGAAAAGGCCGCCGCGGGTAAACTTTCCGCGGTTATAGCCTATGACAGCCGTCATTATTCGGCTGAATTTGCGGAAGCCTCGGCCCTTATCTTTGCGGCCAACGGCGTCAAAACCTACCTGTTCAGCGGTCTGCGCCCTACGCCGGAGTTATCCTTTGCGATACGGAAGCTCGGCTGCGATACGGGCATAGTGGTTACGGCAAGCCACAACCCGCCCCAGTACAACGGGTACAAGGCATACTGGAACGACGGGTCCCAGGTTATACCGCCTCACGATACAGGCATTATTGACGAGGTAAACGCGGTAAAGGCCGTTAAAGAGATGGAAAGAAGCGAGGCCCTGGAGAAAGGGCTTTTGAAGATTATCGACAGGGAAATTGACGAGCCGTATCAGGCTATGGTTAAAAACTGCCTTTTCCGGCCCGGTTTGATACGGGAAAAGGCGCCGGAAGTGAAGATTGTGTATACGCCCTTGCATGGCACCGGGGCCGTACATGTAGAGAAGATACTGGGGGATCTCGGCCTTAACGTGATCACCGTACCGGAGCAGCGCGAAGGGAACGGCGACTTCCCCACGGTGGCCTTCCCCAACCCCGAGGAAGCCGCGGCGCTGGAAATGGCGGTCAAGTTGGGGAAGGAACAGGGCGCGGATGTCGTTATGGCAACCGACCCGGACGCGGACCGCTTTGGCATTGCGGTTCCAGAAACGTCAAAGGGGGGCGGATATGTCCTGGTAACGGGCAATCAGATAGGCGCCCTGCTTGCGGACTATATCTTTCTTTCCCTTAAAGAAACCGGAAAGATGCCGGCAAAGCCTGCTATGGTCAATTCTATCGTTACTACCGGAATGCAGGAACAGGTTGCCAAGTGCCACGGTGTAAGTTATTTTGAATGTCTGACCGGTTTTAAGTGGATTGCCGATATTATGCGTACATGCGAAACCGACGGCAAAGGTTACAAGGTGGTCTTTGGTACGGAGGAAAGCTACGGCTACCTTGTAGAAGATGAGGTGCGCGACAAGGACGGGGTTTCCGCCGCGGCCATGACCGCCGAGATGACCCTCTACTGGCGCAGCAAGGGTATGAGCCTTCTTGACCGGCTGAACGAGCTCTACGCTTGGTGCGGGTACTGGCAGGAGATGGGGATTTCCAAATACTTCCAGGGTCCGGAAGGGCCGGCGATCATGCAGGGTATTATGAAGAAGTACCGCGAGACCCCTCCCGCTGTCCTGGGCGGTATAGAGGTGCTTAAAGTGAGGGATATTCTGAACTCGGTGTGGGTCTACCCCCAAGGCGCGGTAAAAGGGGCTGACGGTCCTGTTACCCTGCCCAAGAGCGATGTCCTCCAGTTCTACCTGAAAGACGGGACCGTGGTCAGCGCCCGGCCTAGCGGAACAGAGCCCAAGATCAAGTTCTACGCAAGCTGCCGTTCCGACGCGGGCGGCAGGGGGCTTGACTGGGCCAAGGCCGAGGCCGCGCGGAAACTTGAGGCTATCAGGAAAGATATAGAGAAGAGCCTGGGAGTTTGCAAGGTATAAAATGCGCAAAGCGCGGCAAACTGCCGGGGAATTAAGGAGTATAATGAAAATGTTCAGGAAACTTTGGGGTATAGCGCTTCTCGGCGCGGCTCTTTCCTCCTGCTCAATCAACAAACTGGCTGTCAATGCGGTTTCCGATGCGCTGGCGGGGGGCGGCGCTGGTGATGTTTTTACCGGGGATGAGGATCCCGAACTGGTGGGGGATGCTATTCCCTTTGCCATAAAAATGTACGAGACGCTTCTTGCGCAAAACCCCCGGCACGAGGGCCTTATCCTGACAACAGGATCGCTCTTTATCATGTATGCCAACGCCTTTGTGCAGGGGCCGGCGGAGATGCTGGACGCGGCTGATTACCAGAAAAAAGTGAACGGCCTGGCGCGTGCAAGGAAACTCTACCTGCGCGGAGCTGATATACTGTACAAAGGGCTGGATATTAAGTATTCCGGTTTTATAGGCGCGTATCAAAGAGGGGAGTTGGATACCCTGCTTGCCAAGATAAAACAAGAGGATGTACCCTTTCTCTACTGGTGTGTAGCGGGTGTACTCTCGGCCTATTCCCTCGATCCTTTCAGCAGTATCGATCTGGGAAACAGGATACGTGATGAACTTTACCCTATGATGCTCAGGGCCTACGAGTTGGACCCTGACTTTAACAAGGGCGCTCTTGACGATTTCTTCGTACTGTTCTACGCCTCTGTGCCCGAAACTATGGGGGGGGATAAATCCAGGGTTAATTTTCACTTTGAAAGGGCTGTAGAAAAGTCGCAGGGCATGTCGGCAGGCCCCTATGTGTCCTATGCGCAGGCCGCGGCTGTTCCTGCCCAGGATTACAATGCCTTTAAGGAGAAACTTGAGCAGGCGCTGGCAATTGATATTGACGCGGATCCGGGGAACCGCCTGGTGAATATACTGGCCCAGAGGAAAGCCCGCTTCCTGCTGGATAACGCGGTTGATTATTTTATAGAACTTGAAGTTGATTCGGAATGGGAAGAATGGGAGGAATAATCAGTACCATGCTTATACTCAACGGCAAAAAAGAATTCTAGCCGTGAAGATAAGGCGGGTATTGGAACTTTATTTGAAAATACGGAGGGAAATTTTGAAAAAAACTATCCGGTTTGTGTTAGCGGCGTTTGTTTTTTTTGCGTCTGTTTTTTCAGTTTCGGCGCAGGTAAGAAGGCCCGTAACCATTAAACTTGCCTCACTCGTACCTGAAAACACCCCCTGGGGTGTAGGCCTGAACAGGCTTGCCGGTGAATGGGCCGCGGCAACCAACGGCGAAGTTAAACTGCAAGTCTACCACGGGGGTATTGCCGGTAATGAGGACGATGTACTGCGTAAGCTTAGGATGAACCAGATACAGGCCGCGGTTCTAAGCACGGTCGGCCTCAATCTTATTACCAATGAAGTAATGACCCTCAGCAGCCCCTTTCTTATCCGCAACAACGCGGAATTGGAAGAGGTGTTGAACAAGATCAGGCCCGATCTTGAGCAGCGTCTTAACTCAGAGGGCTTTCATACTATGGCATGGTCCCGGGCCGGCTGGATAAAGGTATTCTCCAAAACACCGGTGTTTGTTCCCGCGGATCTAAAAAGGCTGAAACTGGGAAGTCCCGCGGAACAGCCGGAGTTGGCCCAGGTTTTTAAGCTCATGGGCTATCAGATGGTTTCTATACATGTAAACGATATACTTGTTGCCTTTAATAACGGTACGATAGAATCCATCTATAACAGCCCTGTTATGATAGGCGGTCTTCAGATTTTTGGTATTGCCAAGAATATGGCTTCTATCAATATTGCGCCGATTATGGGCGGAATTTTGATGAATCAGACTGCCTGGCGCGCCATTCCCGCCCCCTACAGACCTAAACTGGAGGAACTAACCAGGAAATTGGAAAAAGAAATGGATGGTTCCATTATGAGACTTGAGAACGAGGCCGTTACGACTATGACCAAATATGGTCTTGTTATCAATACTTTAAGTCCGGAACAGGAACAGCTCTGGTATCAGGATATAGGAAAGGCGGTGCCCAGCCTGTTTGGTTCTGCTATAAACCGCAATCTTTACGAAAGAATCGAAACTATCCTGAAAGATTTTAGAGGGAAACAGCGTTGACGGGGGGGAAGGCGGAAGCCGGAAAGGGAGCGGCGGGTCAGAATACGTTGCATTTCCTGCATACTCTGGAAGACGGGCTGTGTTATTTTTCTTTTATCTGTATAACCTTGCTTGCCCTTGCGGAACTTATAGCAAGGCTCCTCAAGTCCGGTATACCGGCTTACGATCCTCTCCTTATCCATTTCATGCTCCTTATTGGTATTCTTGCGGGGATGATCACGACCAGGAACAGGGAACATCTTTCCATAGCCTTAATTCAGTATGTTCCTGAGGGCAGGATAAAGAGATTCTTTTCGGTTTTTACCAACCTCTTGTCGGTTTTCGTCGCTGTTATCATAGCTTGGTGTACGGTTTCCTTTATCAAGATAGGACTTACCGGCCGGATGATAGGCTTCCTGCCGGATCGTGTTTTTGCCCTGATCCTGCCTATAGGTTTTACGGTAATCGCTCTTCGTTTTGCCCTGTCCGTTAAGCCGGAAGGCGCCGTGCGGATACTGCTGGTTCTGGTTATTGGAGCGGGATGTATCTGTTCATTCCCTTCTATCGCAAAGATTATCTGGAATTTTGACGCGCCGGATACGGTGTACGATCTTCTCGAAAATCTCCACGTTTTTGCCTATTATATGAAAATACCGGCAGTAGTTATCCTCATCATCGCCGGTTTTTCAGGAACGCCCCTCTTTGTGGTTATCGGCGGTCTTGCGCTCCTCCTGATCCAGGCTTCCTGGGGTGAGATGGATGTTACGGCAAACCAGATCTACACGGGCCTTACCCAGAACAGTATCATCCCTATACCGCTTTTTACCCTGACGGGGTTTATCCTTTCCGAAAGCAAGGCAGGGACACGGCTTGTTCAGACCTTTAAGACCCTATTCGGCTGGCTGCCCGGCGGTACGATCATCGTTACCGTGATCATTTGCGCTTTTTTTACCTCATTTACCGGCGCTTCGGGTGTTACCATTCTGGCGCTTGGCGGTATTCTCTTTACGATACTATCTGAAAATTCAGGGTATTCGCAGAGATTCTCTATCGGCCTTTTAACTTCCGTGGGCAGTATCGGCCTTCTTTTTCCGCCGAGCCTGCCCCTCATCCTGGTCGGCGCGACTACACAGACCAATATCTTTCACCTGTTCCTGGGGGGTATTATCCCCGGCCTTATCCTTGTTGCCGCTGTGATAATCTTCAGTATCATCATTTCAATAAAGACAAAAATCCCCATTGAACCTTTGAGTCTTACCAAGGCATTCAGGGCCGTTGCCGATTCTATCTTTGAAATACTCCTGCCTTTTATCCTTTTGCTTGGCTATTTTTCCGGTGTCGCGGCGTCCCTTACAGAACTGGGCGCCGTGTCGGTAATCTATGTATTTATCGTTGAGGCGCTCATACGGCGTGATATTAAAATCTCCGATATGCAAAAGGTGTTCAACAGGGCTGTCCCCATTATAGGCGGGGTACTCTCCATACTCGCCGCAGCCCAGGCCCTTTCCTACTATATTGTCGATACCCAAATCCCTGAAATATTCGCGCGCTGGCTGCCGCAGGCGGTAAGCTCCAAATTCCTCTTCCTCCTGCTCCTCAACCTTTCACTTTTGGTTGTAGGCTGCCTCATGGATATCTTCTCCGCCATCCTGATTGTACTGCCCCTTATCTTTCCCCTGGGCGCGGCCTACGGTATCCATCCGGTACATCTGGGGATTATATTCATTATCAACCTGGAAGTCGGCTTCCTTACCCCGCCTGTCGGTCTGAACCTCTTCCTGGCATCGTACCGTTTTAAAAAGCCCTTTGTGGAGATATGCCGCGACGTATTCCCCTTCCTGCTTATACAGTTGGCGGTTGTCATTCTCGTTACCTATATACCTTGGCTGTCAACCTGTTTTATAGAGTAATGAAGGGCCTATTCCTTGCCGGTATGCAGTTCGTTAAGCTCCCGCAAGCCGCGGAGTTTGAAAGTTGCCTTTTCCTGTATCTGGCGCACACGTTCGCGGGTGATGCCCAGCAGTTTGCCTGTTTCTTCCAGGGTAAGCGGAACTTCCCCTGTCAGGCCGAAACGGAGCTGAATGATCTTCATTTCCCGTTCTGAAAGATGGGAGAGGATATCTCCCATCGTCTCCTGGAGGGTCATGGAAAAAACCATTTCAAAGGGTTCTTCAATGGTATCATCCTTGATAAGATCGGCAAGGCGGGTAAGATTGCCGTCGTCTACAATGGTATCAAGGCTGGTAGTTTCTTGGGAAAGTTTAACAATCTCCTTGATCTTGGAGACGGGCATGCCTAAGTATTCGGATAATTCCTCGTCACTGGGATCGCGGCCCAGATCCTGTGTAAGCTGTTTTGCCATAAAGTAGCATTTTTTTATGGTATTGAGCATGTGTATAGGGATGCGGATAACCCGGCCTTTATC
>JAISQR010000457.1 GCA_031274035.1 Treponema sp.
AAAAGGAGGCCGCCGCTTAGAACGCTGAAGAGGGGGTCCCTGCCCAGCGCGAAGGACGCGGCGGCGGCGGTGAGGATCATCGCCGCCGGAGCCCGCCAGTCGATGATCTTGTTGGCAAGGAGGAAGATTCCCCCCGCCAGGATCAGCAGCGCCGAAGACTCGCCGATACAGCCCGAATAGTTACCGATAAAAAGGGTTTTCATCACGGACCAGTAATCGGAGGCGGGGCCGGCGGCGGCGAAGTCGGCCGTTACGTCCGCCAGAACCCCCCGCCGGATAATTCCCAGAGGGGTGGGGCCGCTTACCGCGTCCGCCAGGGTGGTCACGAATCCCGCCGGCCGGTGCCAGGCGGTAAGGGCCGCGGGAAAACTCATGATCAGGAAGGCCCTGCCGGTGAGGGCGGGGTTAAATACATTCGCCCCCAGGCCCCCGAAAAATTCCTTGGCCACGACAACGGCGAAGGCCGATCCCAGGGCGGTCATCCAAAGGGGGGTGGAGGGGGGGACAATGAGAGCCAGAAGCAGTCCCGTCACCGCCGCGGAAAGATCCGCCGCCCGGATGTCCTGCCCGGTGATACGCCGGAAAAGGGACTCCGCCAGCGCCGCCGCCGCCATCGAAACCAGGATGGTTAACAGCGCCGGCAGCCCGTAGAGCACGACCCCGAAGGCCGCCGCCGGGGCGATGGCAATAAGCACCAGGCTCATAATAGACCGGGTAGAGGCGGGGGAAGCGATATGGGGGCTTGATGAAAGGAGTACCGGTTCCATCGGGGGCTGTTTCTTGGTTTCTGCCATGGGAACTCCTTAGCCCTTTGCCTGGTCAGCCGGAGTGCCGGCGGTCACCGGAGTGCCGGCGGTCACCGAAGTGCCGGCCGTTACCGCCGCCGCTTCGGGAATTGCCGCCATCGTCTGCTTGGCCTGGGCCGCCTGCTGGCGGAGCCGGATCCGCTGCTTGCCGACCCGGAAACGCTGAACCAGTTTGATCCGGGCGGGGCACACATAACTGCAGCTTCCGCATTCAATACAATCCAAAAGCCCCGCCTTGACCGCGTAATCCAGATCCCCCGATTCCAGGGCGATATTCATGATCACCGGGGAAAGCCGGCAGGGACAGTTCCGCAGGCACCGGCCGCAGCGTATACAGTACCCTTCCAGGTCGGCGTTGGTTTCCTCGGCGGTCATAAGGATGATGCCGGAGGTGTTCTTCTGGATTGGGATCGACACGGCGGGGACCGCGTTACCCATCATGGGGCCGCCGAAAATAATTTTCCGGAGCCTGCCGTAGTCAATATCCATAAATTCCCGGGGCAGGTCCGTCAGGATGGCGCCGATGGGAACCCGGATGTTTTTGGGGAATTTACAGGCCCCCCCGCTTACGGTAAGATCCCGGTCAATCAAAGGCTTCCCCAGGGTAAAAGCTTCGGCAATAGCCACTAGGGTTCCCACATTCTGGACTATGCACCCGGCGTCCATGGGAAGCCCCCCGGCGGGAACTTCCCGGCCGGTCAGGGCGGTGATAAGCATCTTCTCCCCCCCCTGGGGATAGAGGGTTCTGCAAAGCCCTATGGAAATATCCGCGGGGCTTCCAATCGGTTCGGAAAAATTTCCCAGCCGGATTTCCCGTTCAAGCATGGGAATCAGAGACGCCTTGTTATCCTCCATGCCGATGACCGCCCGGCGGACCCCGGTAATTTTCATCACAATCGCGAGACCCAGCGCCAGCAGGTGGGGTTTTTCGGTCATCACCGCTTCGTCGGTGGTCAGGTAGGGCTCGCATTCGGCGCCGTCGGCGATGATAATGTCGACGGATTTTCCCGGCGGGGGCGCAAGCTTAACGTGGGAAGGAAAGCCCGCTCCTCCCATCCCCACTATGCCCGCTTCCCGAATCCGCGCCAGGGCTTCCTCCCGGGTACAGTTAAAAGGATCCAGGGGAGGCATCAGCAGGGTGTCCGCCTCGGAACCGGCGGATACCTCCTGATCCGCGGATACGCCCTCCGCCGCCTCAATGATAATACAAAGCCCGTCGGTATTGTTTGACTGGGTCCGGGGCTCAATCTTTTTCACCACCCCCGTAATGGAGGCGTGAACCGGCACCGTCATGGGACCGGGATTGGCGGCGTCGGCGATTTTCTGCCCCCGCCTGACCCTGTCCCCCGCCTGCACCAGGCTTTTGTTCGGAGCGCCAAAATGTTGATTTATGGGAATAACCACCTGCCTCGGCATAGGGGCAAGTTCCACCGGTTTTCCCTCGGTGGCGTGCTTCCGGGTGGAAAGACGCAGCCCCCGTTTAAACGTACTTACAGCCATTACCGGCTTCTCCTTAACAAACTCCAGCCTGGAAGTAGAGAGCGGATAAATATATGGGCGGTCCCAAAACCGCGTGCGCTTTGCGCGCCGCCAGTTAATTTTGGAACCGGCGCCTATATAATAATCCTATGCATATGCGGGGCTGCCGTCAAGTCATGGGGGCCTATTGCCTCACATTAAATTTTACTATGGGGAAGAAGGAATCTCATGTAAAAATCTTACCGTAGCCAACATAATACCCCGACAAAGACAATACGGTTGCGGAATGTCGGGCAGATCCAGTTGCGGTGGGTAGGCAAACGGGCGGTAACGCTCAAAATCACCGCCGCAACGCGCAAAAAACGGGCCTATGGAAGGGTTGAAAACCCCGTTCCAGCATTATTGAACGGCCGGATATTCAGAGAAACAGTCCCTGTGGAAAAAAAGGATACTCTGGAGCCTGGTCTCAAAACTAATTGACTTTTGGGACAGGCTCCTGGAAAAAGCGGCTTGAGGTCCACTTTTTCCCATAAATATAAGGTAGTTTTCCCAAAAACTGAAGTTTTGGGAAAGCCTCTCTGGATATTATCTCTCTCTAGGAATCTTTCAATGAGGCTCTTGATAATCTTGACCGATTGGCTCACCATGCTCCTGGCGGCTGATTGCCGCTCGGCTCATGGTAAGATTTTTACGTGAGACATCGGGGTTACGGAGTGTCAGTGGGCCGAGATTTGAAGACGAGCTTTTTCTCTTCCGCGCTGTAAGACAAAAGACGGCTCTTTCTCATCCCTGAAAAAAATGAAAGCATTTAATGTTTTTTGGCAGTGTATCTTTGTTCAAAATACGCCAACAATCCAACAATAAGGCTGTCCCCTGATACTTATATATATCTTTTGCCATTTCTTTGGATGGTATGGTAAGTATGTTTAGGGAGGACCGAGATAAACACTCGGCTATACTACCGGCATAATCTATGCGATCTTCGAAAACAGCATAAGTGTTTTCCTGTGCCAGGGGATCATAGGCAACTATTTGCAGGTCTTCTTTATGTAAAGCTTTTATCAGTTTGATAGCCGGAGATTCTGTAACAACTGGTGTTCCTGGTTTGAAGGCCAGACCCAGGATGCCAATAGTTTTTGCATTTACCTGTTTGACTAAATTTATAACTTTATCAATCAAAGATTTATCTTGATAAGCGTTAATTGCTTGGCAGGCCTGCATAAGGGCAAGAGGGATGTTATGGCGCTTTAACACTGCGTTGAGTGCCCATGTATCACGCGGAAAACAAGTTCCTCCGTACGATAAGCCCGCTTTAAAATAATAAGGTGATATTCGTTTATCAAGTCCAATTGCGCCAGTAATATCATCAGGATTTGCGCCTTGTATTTTATCGCAAATATTACCGATAAGATTAGCAAAGCTGATTTTGAGGGTTATATAGGCATTAAGACTTACTTTGGCGATTTCTGCACTGGATAAGGACATGTGGCATATCTGCGGTGAATTATCACAAATGCTAACATGTAAAATTTCAAGAAGTTTTCCGTCCTTTGAACTGCTTTCACCAATTATGACAACCTCAGGGTTCATAAAATCTTTGATGACACTGCCAAGGGCCACAAAATCAGGATCGTAACAAATCCCAAAGCCTTGTGACAATTTTCGCCCGGAATGACGCTCGATTAGAGGGATAAAAGAACCTTCAATGGAACCGGGAATAACTGTACTGCTAATAACAAAAAGATGATAAGGCTTGGTACTGTTTTTAAGAGAAAGGGAAAGTTTGGTTAAAGCATCTTCCACATGATCATTGGAAAAGCTTCCGTCTGGCATACTTGGAGTAGCGGTGATCACTATGGTTATATCGCTTTCCGCGATAGCCCGATTATGTTCAAGGGTTGCCAGTAATTTTTTACCGCCCACTTTGGAAATCATTCCGGCAAGGTCCGGTTCAACTATGGGGGATCTGCCAAGATTTATATTATCAATCATATTAGGTAAAAGATCAACGCCTATAACAGTTTTTCCTTTGTAAGCATAAATAGCTGCCAGACAAAGACCCAGTTTCCCCAAACCAACTATTGAAATAGTATCCGTATTCATATTATTCTTTCCTCCTCTTTGGGATTGATTTCAATATGACCTTTCCAGCCCGGATGAGGTTCATAGTTAAAAAATCTATCTTGTTTGTTGTATAGGCAATTACAAAAAAGTTCATTGTCGCTTATTATTTTAATATTATCCGCATTATGTACGCCAAAATCAAAATCTTGATTGTTCAATAAGTGATCGTACATTTTTAGTATGAATGGGTTAAAACCCATCAGGCGGGTAGCAACTATATCGGCAGCTAAAAGATTTTCACTGCACAAGAGAATCCCCGATCTTTTTGGATCCGGTTCCAAAGGACCTTGGCCTTCACCTCCGATAATACCGTCAATAATTGTCAACAGGGCGCGTTGTTGTCTCTGGTGAAATGAACCATTGGTATCGGCAAAATATATAATTTTAGCCAAATCTGCAGACATACGCCAGCAAGTGTCGTTACCATACCAATTTCCCGCATCAAATATACGTTTTTTGTAACCTTTGTATTCACCGACTGTTAGGCCTAACTTACGGGTAAATAGTGAATGAATTATATAAAAAAAGCGATGGATATATTCCAGAGGAATTGAACGTTTCGCCAGAAGAGTATCATAAAAAAAACGTTCTAATCTGATAAGAAACCGTTCATGAGGTTTAAGAAAGTTGTCAGGAAACTGATCCCCGCCGATTGACGGAGTTCCCAAGGTATAGTGAACCAATAGATTTTTACTGGTAGCAGTTCCCACCAAACCCTTGATATTTAATGTTACTCCAACTTTTTTATGTACCTTCATTTTTGGTACAGAGATAAGAATATCTGCCGACAGCATTGTCTTGCTAATTTGGTATTCTTGCCGCTCACCGTTGTGATGATCAATAGTTTCCTGGCGATGATAAACCGCTCCGTAAAATTTATCTGACGCCTTGCCGTACAAAGCACTTTTACCGTCTAAATTAACAAGAACTTTGCCTTGCGTATCGCCCGGTAAAGAACGGCACAAGGAAGGAAAGTGTTTTCCTGGAGACCAATAATTACGCAAATCCGATATAGTAAATAATGGGCCTCCAAATTGATTATAAAAGGGAATTAAGGTGGATAACTGGGTAACTTCAAGCAATTGATTAAAATTACAATTGTACTGGGGAGCATCGGCAATAATTATTTCACCGAGTCCTTTTAGGGCTATCCAACAATAATCGGTAATAGCTCGTAATACCGCCGGATGTGTAATTATGGAATAAAGATCTTTGCCGAACCGATGTGCGCTAAGGACAAAATTTGGTTTAATCACAACACGCATACCTGGTTTGATAAGGTTCCCCAAGGGATTCCAGGA
The DNA here is from genome assembly GCA_031274035.1 of Treponema sp. Taxonomy (GTDB): domain Bacteria; phylum Spirochaetota; class Spirochaetia; order Treponematales; family Breznakiellaceae; genus JAISNI01. The sequence goes on from JAISQR010000457.1 coordinate 5,711, forward strand.
AACAGTGTCCATGTTTTCACTGTCATATAATAATTTTTTAAATAATTCTCGAAGCGCCTTGTAAGCATGGTTTTGCTGTGACAAATATCCTTTAAATGGGTATTCGGGATAATTTGTATCCGGATTGAATGGTCCCGATCCCGGATAAACCGTACTGGCCGCTTGTACAAGGCCAACTTTGTATTTATCAACCATTTATGCCAACTTTTAATTTTTGCTGTAAATATAAGAACTTCCCCCGGGGAGTTCTTGCCAACCCAGATTCGTCTACCTCGGCAAAAAAGATATCAATGTCATTCTCGAATTTACTATTTAATTTGGCCCTGATTTTAATTAGGGTTGAAGGAGTAAATGTATTCTTGGGAACATACTTAAGCACAACTATACCGGGAGAATCTTGATAATATTGAAAATATTTCAAGTCGTCAAAAGTGTCATCATGCATATTGATGGCCGCTATGGAAATATAACGATTTGACTTTGTAATGAAAAAATCCTGCGACCGGCCTTCAACTTGACTCCATATCTGATACGGTCTACCGCATTGACTACAATTATTACCGGCATATTTTGCAAAGTCTCTGGTACGATAACGGATAAAACAAGTTGCATTCATTATAAATGATGTTGCGACTATTTCTCCAAGTTGATTCGGTGTTGTTACCTGCCCATTTTTATCATCCAGTAATTGAACAAAACCATATTGCGGAAGCACATGATAATAATCACTAAATTCACAAAATCCTGCAAGGGCGGAAAGTTCATAATGTCCATAGTGGCTAAATACGCGGCATCCGAAAACATCCTGCATATATTCTTTTTGAAAGCCATATAAATTTTCGGAAGCACACAAAATCCCTTTTAGTTCAGGAAAGATTGTTTTTGTCTCTTTAATAAATTTTGCCAACAAAAACCCCGCAGAAGGATAACAACGCAACCACAGTGGTTTGTATTCCATGGCTTTTGTGGCAAAATATTTAAGCCATTCATTGGTCATGTAGTATGAGGAACAACGCAATTCATTGTATTCCGGAAAGTATTCTGTCTTGTCGTCTGATACGATGGGTAACCCTCTGAATACTATTTGACGATCTTCTTCTTTCCATCCCCTTCTGTAATACTGCCACGCCTTGGATGCAAGCTCACGTCCAAAAGCTTCTTTTGTTCGATAAAAGCCAAATGGTATACCCGTACTGCCACCGGTAGTGATATAATCTGCTTCCGGTAGCTTTACAGTAAAATCTTCCAATCGATCCCTTATATCTTCTTTTGAAATACAGGGAAATAGATTAATATCATCTAAAGATTTGAATGATTGCGGTGTTAAACTGTATTTTTGCCACAATTCTCTATAACCAACTGTATTATCCCAGGAATAGTTTATTATTCTTTTTAACTGATTGAATTGATATGTTTCTATTTCTGTACGATCCCATCCCTCAGTTTTTTTGAGAAATTGAATCCACTGCAAATAATATTTATTTTCCAAATCTTTATGTAACATATATTCAATTCCCCCATTAGTCTTTTCCAAAGAGTCTTTTAAAAAATCGGTAAACTCTTCTTAGCAAGCGAAAAACCGGCAAGCAAAAAACAATAATTTTCCAGAAACGATGTCTGACTAAACGTCTGGCTAGTTCTTCTTGTTTGCCCCAGGGACGTGTTTCCTTTTTCAGAAAATAATAATCCTGGAATAATATTCCCGGCTCAAACTGTTGTCTGACAGCAGACAAGGGTTTATAGTAATTTCCCGGAAAAAACGAAGGAATAAAACGCTGTTCGTTTTCATCGAGTATTGTTTCTTCCAGGGTAAAATCCCCTAAGCCCCAGCGTATATCATTAAGCATCAAATGGCAGTCATCACACATTGATTTTATTAATGTGTTATTCCTGACCCGGCAATATACGTATTGACATATAATAATAAAACAGTAAAATGATATTCATGGAAAAGAAAGACGGGCGGGCATTAAGCAAAAGCGCGTTGGAAGAAAGGCGGCGAATAATTA
>JAISQR010000327.1 GCA_031274035.1 Treponema sp.
GGGCGAACCGAAAGGCAGGCCGGATACCACAAGAAAGGCCGGAGCCTTTTGTTTTTTGATGGCGGTAGAAACCAATACCGGTTTATGCTGGGAAAAAGCGAACCGCACTAAAACTTGATAGCAAACCATAAAAACTCCCTTGACGGATTACCCCCGCACAAGCGGGGGCGGATAAGGCTACATGGACAGTAAGAATGCTTTGTCCTGTTCGCTTATTTGTTTGCTGAACACGCAAAGACGGCATTTTGTTTGATCTTTGCAGCGCTGACAGACAAAACCGGGCGAATAGAGGGCTGGAAGCAGCCCTACCAGCCGATTGACGGCCGCCGGCATGGTGGCGCCCAGCGCCCAGGCGAGACGGCGGACAGAGACAGAAGCGGTGTTCGAAAATTGCGGAGTGTACATAAAAACCTCCAAACCGGGAAAATATAGGTTAGAAAAACGCTAACCTTGACCCCAAGCCCGTCCCGTTTGTTTTTCCCCGGTTTAAGGGGAGGGCCTTTTGGGGGGCCACGCCCCCCTCCCCCTCAAGGCCCTCCCCGGCGGGGCTTGAAGCATTTGATCGCATATAAGGGCATTTACTGAGCCCCACGCCATGCTAAATTTACCAATGCCCTCACCGGTTCGGGCACATATATTGGGCGGGGGAAAAACCGCCCCCGACCGGCCCTGCCATTAGAGGGAGTAACGGCGCTATGCGGCTGATGGAGCCGATAAAGGCCCCGGTAAGCGAATGGACCATGCCCTGGCCCCCGAAGGGGGTGGCATGGTTTTTGCGCGGCGCTCACCGCCGCATAAGCAAAAACCATGACAAAGGGTTTACGGAATACATACCCCGGTATGGGGAGAAATGCGGTGGGTTAGAAGAACTAGGAGTGGGGGGAGCGGAATAGACCGGAATGGAGCCCGAAGGGCGGACTGAGGACTATGGAACGTGGGGGGAGCAGTGATGAGTAATACTAACGGTTTGGGGGAGGAATGTACTGATTATGAATAAAGGTGCTCCCCCTACTGATATTATTCTGGCGATAAAGTATGTCTGGCACCTTGTTGAAGTGAAGACTTGGATTGTGTATACCTAGAGATATGTGACTACCTCCTTAACCATTGTATGTCCATTGGAACAAGCATAAAAAGTTCGAAGTCTGTGGTTAAATTCTTCATGCCGTATTTCAGGTGAGAACAAATTCAAAGTAAAAAGAACAATTTTTGGTATATTTTTATCTAAACATATGATATTTTAAGAAATCATTATTTTTTATGGTAAAAGGTATTATCATCGTAGCGGCGGTAATTTTTGATGTACTACGCCGCAAGAAGGCAAAAAAATAAATTGGAGAACCGTATGACATTTGCACTTTGTTTTGGTAACCGGGGTTTTATGCCCGGCGAATTAATTCTGGATGCCCGTAGGGAAATGGTACAGGCAGTTACCAAAGCGGGATATGACTATATCATGATGGAAGAAAGGGCTACTCGTTACGGTGCGGTGGAGACCCGCGACGAAGGCCGTATTTACGCGAAGTGGCTTGATGAACACAGTGGTGAATATAATGGTGTGATTTTTTGTATGCCTATCTTTGTTGACGAAAACGGCGCAGCAGAGGCGTTGCGAGATGCTGATGTACCTATTCTGATGCAGGCTTACCCTGATGAGATTGGCAAACTCGACTTTGCCCACCGTCGAGATGCCTACTGTGGAAAGTTCAGTGTTACCGATGTGTTCACACAATACAAAATACCCTTTACAGTCTTCAAGCCCCATGTGGTACATCCCCTGAACCCCACTTTTATACAAAATTTGTCGGATTTTGCCGCTGTATGCCGCGTGGTGAACGGTATGAAACGTTTTACTGTTGGTTGCATAGGGGCTCGAACCACAGCCTTTAAAACAGTGCGTTTTGACGAAGTGGCTTTGCAAAAGTACGGTATCACCGTAGAGAGCTTTGATCTTTCGGAATTGGTATTCAAAGTACAAAACCTGGCTGACACTACTCCGGATATAACAGAAAAGATGTCACGCCTAAAAAATTATACAGACTGTAGTACCATACCGGATCAAAACTTAATCACCCTGGCAAAAATTAGCCTTGTGATTGATGAATACATCAGAGATTATCACCTGGACGCGATAACCCTGCGCTGCTGGAACGACATGGAAACTATTCTCCGGGTCTGTCCCTGTGTATTGTTGAGCGAATTCAATGATCGCGGTATTGTTGCCTCTTGTGAGATTGACCTCTGTTCTGCTATCACCATGCGGGCTATGAATCTGGCATCGCAACAGCCCACTACAGTACTGGACTGGAATAACAACTATGGTGAAGATGAGAATAAAGTAATATTGTTCCACTGCGGCCCCGTGGCGCAAACACTGATGACCGGAAAGGGGAAAGTCAGCGAACACAAGATGTTTGCCAAGAACGATCCCGGATCCGGCTGGGGCTGCAACGAAGGACGCATTAAAGCCTTCCCTATGACGTTCTCCAACTGCCGTACTGAGGACGGTAAACTCATTGTGTATATCAGCGAAGGTGAGATAACTGATGATCCTATTGAAGACAGCTTTTTTGGATGCGGAGGCGTCGCCCAAATACCGGACTTGCAGAACAAGTTAATCCGTCTGGCCCGCGGCGGCTTCAAACACCACACTTCGGTCGGATATGGTAAGATGAAATCTGTTCTTAATGAAGCATTTACTACCTATTTAGGCTACGACATGGTGGAAATTGATTAATAATACGAAAAATTACGCAAGGGTAGTATGACGAAAATAAAGATACTATTACAAAAATCATAGTTGCCTTTGCGGTGCAGCGAGAATAACTCTGGGAGAATGGCATGGTGATAGGCGGTTTGGACATTGGTAGTACGGGTGCTAAAATTACCGTGGTAGACGAGCGGGGTACAATTGTACATACAGGTTATCAAGACTATCATGTATCCCGTATTGCGGGTACGCACGAGATCGACGCAATAGAAATATGGAATACAGTCAAAAAGCTATTGTACGATGCCTCTTCTGTAGTGCCTAATTTTGAAGCGGTGGGCATAACCTCATTTGGAGAGAGTTTTGTGTTAGTGGGTGATAACGAAGAAGTCGTCCACCCTACGATGATGTATACCGACCCTCGTGGTGATACACAAGCGGCTGAATTGGCTCTGAAGCTGGGGGCGGATATTATAGCAGAAATCTCCGGTACCATGCCTCATCCGATGTTTACTCTGCCCAAGTTAATGTGGATTAGACAAAATCGACCGGAAATATATGCGAAAACCAGGTATATCTTTTTGATAGGAGACTTTATCGTCTATATGCTCACCGAAGAACGGGTCACCGATTATTCCCTGGCATCCCGGACCATGGGTTTTGATATTCGTAAAAAAACATGGAACGAAACAATATTTGATGCCGCCGAAATTAAAGTAGATTTGTTTGCCAAGCCGGTACCTTCGGGAACCCTTGCAGGGACTATCCGCCCCGCATTGGCAGCGGAACTGGGGTTACCGGATAATTTTCATGTCATCATCTGCGCACACGACCAGATAGCGGCTACAATAGGTTCCAATGTGCTAAGGTCCGGCATAGCTGCCAACGGGGCCGGGACAGTGGAGTGTATTACCCCGGTGTTTGCGAATATTCCCGACGATGGTGCACTGCAAAAGGCGAATTTTTCGGTAGTATCTTTTCCGGAAAATCAATACTGCTGTTATGCTTTTTGTTTTTCCGGAGGTTCTCTTATTAGCTGGTTTATCAATCAGTGCGCATCAGGCCAGGCAAAAGCGGAGGGGGACAATATTTATAGACTTCTCGAAAACGCCGCGCCGGATAGGCCAACGGGAATTCTCTTATTGCCTCATTTTGCCGGAGCCGCTACACCCTACATGGATACAGGTTCCAAAGGGGCTATCATTGGGCTGGAACTCTCCCATACCACTGCCGACATATACCGTGCGGTTATGGAGGGTATCAGCTATGAAATGATGCTGAACATGGAAAGGCTTGCCGAAGTCGGCGTAACCATACGATCCCTTTATGCATCGGGGGGCTGCGCCCGGTCGGCAGTGTGGCTCCAAATGAAGGCCGACATATTTGGTGTCCCTGTGACACGCCTCAGCCTTGACGAGGCGGGTACCTTTGGAGGCATTATGCTTACGGGCAGGGCTGTAGGAGCCTTTGATAGTCTGAATCAGGGGGCTGAATTGCTGGTAAAGCCAGTACATACCTATGAACCCCGTCCTGAAATGCATGAACAGTACAAGCAACATTACGAACGATACCGTAAACTTTATAATTCAGTAAGGAGTTTGATGTGAAAGCGGTCATGTACGGCGCCGGCAATATAGGCCGGGGATTTATCGGGCCTCTTTTTCGCAAGTCCGGATATGAGATTGTTTTTATTGATGTGGCGGAGCATCTCATTGAGGCACTGAATGCCCGGCGCGAATATCCGGTACGTATCGTTTCTGAAAGCGGACATGAGGATATGACTATCGATCAGGTATCAATTATCAATGGTTATGATACGAATGCTGTAGTAAACGCTATCGCTGATGCCGATATTATGGCTACGGCGGTAGGGGTCAATGTTCTTAAACATATTGTTCCCAACCTCGTGGCGGGTATCCGCAAACGCTTTACAGTAACTGATAGGTCCCTCAACATCATTATCTGTGAAAACCTCCTCAATGCCGACAAGTATTTGGCAAAGATGATTAAGGAAAAGCTTAGCGAAGCTGAAAATACCCGTTTCGATAACCGTATTGGATTAGTAGAGGCCTCCATCGGGCGTATGGTGCCGGTGCAAACTCCGGAGATGCAGGATGGCGACCCGCTACGGGTTTGTGTGGAGGGCTATAGTTGGCTCCCGGTAGACAAGGATGCCTTCAAGGGGGAAATTCCCATTATTGACGGCCTCGTACCATTTTCACCCTTTGGTTTTTATATTAAACGAAAACTTTTTCTGCACAATATGAGTCATGCGGTCTGCGCCTATCTGGGGTTATATTCAAATTATCAGTATATCTATGAAGCTATTGATGATCCCGATATATTAATCATCGTTAAGAATGCCATGCTTGAAAGCGCCCAAGCCCTGGCGAAAGAATATGCTACATCGATAGAATTATTATTACCCCATATTGACGACCTTCTTTGCCGATTTAAAAATAGCGCCCTGGGTGACACCTGCCGGCGGGTAGGCCAGGACCCAGGCCGAAAACTGTCTCCGGATGACCGTCTGGTTGGGGCAGCTAAGCTCTGTCTAAAATACGGCATTATCCCCCGGCATATTGCCGCGGGAATCGCGGCCGGTCTCTATCATTATCTTACGGAAAAGGAGGAGGTACAGAATACGAATAACGCGGCAATCATATTACAGACCTTGGCAGGATTTGATACTAACAATCCCTTGTATTCTATAGTGCTGGATTTATACGGGCTTTTAGTACCCGGCATTAAGCCTCGAAAACTGCGGAACTTCATCGAGAAAGCAAAGTCTGCCGAAATAACTAATGTAGTGTAGCCAGAGCTTTATTTTTCTCGTATAGGATATTACCTCACTGGGTCTTCCGGTATTGTCCGGGAGACATACCTATAATACGTTTAAAGAGGGTGAAAAAATAGTTGTAATCCTCAAAGCCACATTCGTATGCCACATCCGCAATGTTTTTGTAAGCATTTTCCGCAAGCAAGGCCTTAGCTTTTTCAATGCGGAGACCGAGGATATGTTTGGCAATACCGGATCCGTAATTTTGCCGGGAAATCTTGTAAAGGTACGTTTTTCCAATCTTAAAATGCTCGCAAATACGCTTTACGTCCATATTTTCTTCGGTATAATGGGCCATGATGTATTTATCAATACGAATATGTAAGTCTTCCTGTTTTAGAATAGCCACCCGTTCCATACGCAGAAATACCGCTACGGCCTGCAAAATATGAGATGCTGAAAGGATATAGTCTTCAGTAATAATAGGTTGTTCCCCGGCCGCGGCTTGTAAAGCCTGCATATCAACCTGATAGCCCTTGCATCGTTCTTGTATTACTTCCCATCCTTCGTCATAGGACAAGTAGGCAAAGACATGACCGAACATCAGATAGCCAATAAGGATGTTTTCCATGTATAACGGTGTAATGGCTTCGGTTAATCCGGCGTGGCATTGATAGATGTAAGGGATACGGCGTTTTGAGGCAATAGCGAAGGCACGCCGATCACAGCGGCGGCATTGGGTGGCAGCCTCCGGATCGGTCCGAATAATACGGCAGAAATGGGCAATGTCAGTGGGGAAAGCGGTCAGCTCCCTGAATTCATCGTCGAATACGGTGATACGGATGTTGGTAAGCGTGTAGAAGTCTTTGAGCAGATCTTGTAATTTGGTCAGATCAAACTTCGATACCATGACAGCCTCTTTTTAAATTTCCGGGGCCTCCGCTAGAAGATAATCTTCCGCGTCTTTACTCCAAAGTCCCTGGTGGACTTGGCATATCTCTCCCAATTTCTTGTAAAATGGATCGGTCTTGCCCTTGGCCTCGAAATCACTGATGGCGGTAAGGTCAAGCTTTTTATGGGTATAGATCAATTTTTTTCCTCCGGGAATTTTGTCCAGGTTGATGGTGGTTTCGGCCACCGCATTCAAGCCTCCGATGTGGGTAACCATAAAGACCGGATTTAATTCTCCCCGGGTCATCATGGCAATGGATTCCCGTAAATCGTCAGTGTTGCCTCCGGATGTTCCCGCAATATGGTGGGATTCATAGTGGACATTGTAGAAGTTGAACACCGCAGAGAAGGCGGGGTCCGTGGGACCGGCAAAAAAATTAAGGCAACCGTCAGAACCCAGGAGATGATCCCCCAGTTCCAGTACCGGTTTTACAGGGGCAAAGACAAAGACATCATCGTAGAGCTTATCCCCGTTCAGCGCTTTAAGATATGCCGCCGGGTCGCTGATGTCCCTGGTATTGACATAATGCAGTTCCACCCCGTTTTTTTGGGCCTCCTCCGTAGTCAGGAGCTGAGCGGCCCGGGCAAGCCGGGTATCGTCAATATCGGTAACCACCAACCGGGCCGGCTTACGGGGATTATGGATGGCGTAATCGATAGCTCCAAGTCCCATGGGCCCCACCCCTGCCAAGAATGCCAGGGACCCGCCTTCGACGATACCCATGTTATGTACATAGGATCCACCCCTGGTATGGTACTGGGCATGGAAGGCCCCAACAATGCAGGAGACCGGTTCCGCCAGGGAGCCCATATAGAAGTTATCCGTTCGGTAATCCAGGAGGCAATCCATCTCTATCACCTCCCGGGGAATGATGATATAGGTGGCGTCCCCTCCTATGTGTTCATAGGAGTAGCCTGGCGCCCAGAGGGTTCCCCTGCCATCGGGACCGGGATAATTGATGGTCGGCTGAATGACAAATTTAGTGCCGGCTTTGAATTTTTCCGCCCATTTGGCTCCTACTTTTTTAATAATACCGCTGAATTCATGGCCAATGATAACGGGCTTTTTAGCAAGATTATAACGAACCCGTTTATGTTTATCCCCCTGCATGGCCAACTTATGGGTGGACATACAGATTGAATCGGATACCACCTTTGCCAGAATTTCATCGTCCTGGATTTCAGGAAGTTCAAATTCTTCAAGTCTGAGGTCGTCTACCCCATGGATACGGACAGCTTTTGTTTTCATTTTTTCTCCGTAATTAATTATTACTACATTACAGCCAGGTTTTCAAACATATCGTGAACAAATTCAAAGTAAAAAGTACGTTTCTCACTATATTGAGTACAAATTCAGGCTTACCGTTATATTTCATGAATGGCTTATGATTCTTTAGTGGAGAACATCATTATTGTATACAATTTAAGCAAAGAAGGGGGAAAGGAAATGTCATGGTGGAATGAAAACAGACTGAGGGTGATTCAGAACAACCTGCGGGATATCGATGCCGCAATGGACATCGATTATGAAATTGAAAAATTAAAAGCCTTCGGCGCGAATACCTTGCAGGCGGGCTGCGGGGGGATCACGTCGTTTTATCCGTCAAAGCTGGATTGCCAGTACCCAAGCCCCTATCTTAAAGGCGATTTTTTCGGGGAACTTGTGGAGAAATGCCATAAAAACGGCATCCGGGTAATCGCGCGGTTTGATTTCAGCAAAACCCATGAAAGTTTTTACCCGGCCCACAAGAACGACTGGTACTTTAAATCTGTCGCGGGTGAGCCTGTACGTTATCACGACACCGTGGCTACCTGCCTCAATGGAAAGTATCAGCAGGAATGCAGCCACGAAATATTAAAAGAAGCCCTAACACGCTACCCGGTTGACGGGGTCTTCTTCAATATGTTCGGCTATACCTCACAAGATTACAGCGGCAATTACACAGGGCTCTGCCAATGCGATTCCTGTAAGGAGCGCTTTAGATCGCGCTACGGTCATGAGCTGCCGACGAAGGAAGAGCCGGATGATCCGGTATACCGGCTTTACCGAAAGTTCCAGATGGAAACCGTCGAGGAACTCCTTGATGCCATTCACGGCACGGTAAAAGGAATCAGTCCGGAAATCGCCGTGAGTACCTACCATTACCGGGGCGTCGACATTATCCGCAATGAATCCAACTCCGCGGTGGACAGGCCGCTTCCTTTCTGGGTGTACCAGAGTTCCCTTAATGTTTCAGAGGTGGAGGGGACTTTTGACGATAAAATATCTTCCAATTGTTGTATCAACGCCGTGGATATTCCCTACCGCTTCCAGGGCGTATCGAAATACTTGGGCCGGATTCGTCTTTACGAGAACATCGCGTCAGGATCGGGACTTGACTGGTGCATCATCGGTTCCTTTGAGGATTACCCTGACCGCGAAAATTATGAAAGCGTACAAGAAGTTTTTCAATTTCATAAAAAGTACGAAAAGTATTTTGGAAATTTTGTTTCCCAGGCAAAAATACTCCTCGTCAGCCCGACTGTCTTCTCCTCTTTTCAGAGCGGTATATGTAAAGAATTCTTGGGCATTTATAAAATACTGAAAGAGGAACACCGCCTTTTCAGGGTAATAGGCAGTTTTGCCTTGGAAAATATAACCAATCAATTTGACAATTATGATCTTATCATCCTTCCGGGCATTGGTGAAATAAAAAATGAAACCATTATCCAGGCCCTGGAAAAAACAAAGGCAAAAATACTCGCCTCCGGAATTTCCTTCGCGGGACAGCCCGATCTCTTACGGCGCCTGTTCGGCATAGAACTTGGAGATACCCTGACGCAGGTCAGAGGTTCGTATATAAAAACCGATCCCGCGCCGGTTTTTGTCAATTTTGAAAAACGCGATTGGGTCTATCTCGACAAAGAATTCCGCTTTATTAACACGGAAGCCGGGAATGAAAGACTCCTGCCCCTGGTAAATCCCGCACGCTTCGGCCCGCCTGAACGCTGTTTTGGCCACACCGTTTCGGACAATTCCTGCGTTTCAATCAAAGGCGGCCGCTTTGTCTACTTCCCCTGGAAGCCGGGCGAGCTGTACTATTCCCAAGGCTATGAGGATTTCAAATTTATCCTGCTCAACGTGATCGATCATGTTGCGCCGGATAACAATCCCTTTGTAACAAACGCGCCAAAAAACGTGGAAGTATTTTTTGACAAGTGCGGAGAAAACACGTTTATTGTTCAGTTCATTAATCTTTCAGGTTTTAACGGGATGACTTTTTTTGAACCCATCCCAATCCATGATATCGAAATATCCTTTCCGGGCTTAAAGCCAAAAGAAGTGTTTGAGCTTGGACAGGACGCTCTCCATGAGGTTCCGGCGCGGAACCTCGTCAATATCAACAGGCTTGAAGATTATAAAGCCTATATCATTAAAGTTTGATGTCGCGGGACATCAGGAGGAAGTAATATGGCAAAACCAAAAAAGACACTAGGTCTTGACAACCAAGGTATTCAGAAAACGTTGTACCTTGGAAATCACCTGGGCTACGGAATCGCTGCAATTAGTATCCAGTGCATTGCGATGGCCACCGGAATGTTGACCTATTTTTACACCGACAAGGTTGGTATAGCGGCGGCAACGGTAGGTACTATCCTGCTCGTTTCCAAGATAACCGATGCTGTCTCGGATCTGGGTATGGGCTATATCATGGACCGCACGAAGACCCGCTGGGGCAAGGCCCGCCCATGGCTGCTCTGGATGGCGATCCCGGCATTTATTATAATTCCGGCGATTTTTATGCTTCCCGCCGGGGCGGGCAGCGGCGTAAAAACCGTCTATGCTTTGGTGAGCAACATTTTGATAAACACCGTGGTATACACCGCCATCGCTATTCCCTTCGGCAGCCTAGTATCCTTTATGACCAAAAGCACCGAAGAACGAACTACATTATCCCTCTCCCGGGGAGTCATCGCCTATATCGCGGCCATGGGCATTTACTCGGCATTTATCCCGGCTACCAACGCCCTAGGAGGCGATCAAAAGGCATGGATCATCGTTGGTATTATTGTCGGCCTTGTAGCTATGGGATCCCTGCTCTGCGCATTTTTCTCGGTAAAAGAGCTGGATTTCTCCGGCGCCGAGAGGGAGGAAGAAGAAAAAATTTCCTTTAGTACATCAGTAAAGCTGTTGTTTCAAAATAAATACTGGGTTATGGTATTGTTGGTGAATTTTTCCGTCGCAATCTACGGCGGCCTGGCATCGGGGAGCAGTATCTACTACACCAAATGGATTTTGAAAAACGAAAACCTGGTTGCGTTGATGGGTACTATTACGATGCTCCCTACCTTGGTGGGATTTGTCATAACCAAGCCGCTGGCAAAACGAATCGGCGTTACCAAATTGATACGTATTGGGTTCCTTATCGCTGTCGCCGCCTCGCTGGTAAGGGCGTTTTTTCCCTATAACTTCGTCATTGTGCTGACATTTGGCACTATCGCCTCCCTTGGTTCTGGTCCTTATCAGATACTTGACAGGGTGTTGGTAACCAATACGGTGGAATACGGGCTGTGGAAATCCGGCAAACGTATGGTAGGCATGGTTAACAGCGCTTCAAGTTTCGGCATGAAAATAGGCGGCGGTATTGGCGCGGCAATGGTGGGCTGGATCCTGGCCAGGGCCGGCTATGACGGCGCGGCTGCCACGCAAAGTTCCACCGCTATCAACGGCATCCTGCTTATCTGCTTTTGGCTGCCCGTGGTGATACACGTACTCTGTTACCTAAGTCTGCGTCTCTATGATCTTGATGATAAGTATCCGCAGATTGTGAAGGAGCTGGAAGAACGGGCGAAACGCGGAAGCCGGTGATTCTGTAGAAGTGATATTATAATTATCCGGAGGCAAACAAAATGAAAATAGGTTTTATCGGACTGGGGATTATGGGTAAACCCATGGCAAAAAATCTGCTCAAGGCCGGGCACGAACTTTTCGTGTATGACATGAACAAGGAAAACGTAAAAAACCTGGCTGAGGCCGGCGCCAAAGAGACTTTTTCCTCCGCCGAGGCCGCCTCAGGGTGTCCGCTGGTGATCACCATGCTGCCCAATTCGCCCCATGTAAAGGCTGTGGTCTGCGGCGAAAACGGGGTACTGGACGGCGCAAAGCCGGGAACCGTCCTTGTCGATATGAGTTCTATCGCGCCTCTGGCAAGCCAGGAAATAGAGAAAACCTGCGCCGCAAAAGAAGTTAAGATGATCGACGCGCCGGTGTCCGGCGGCGAGCCCAAGGCCATTGACGGGAGCCTGGCAATTATGGCTGGCGGCGATAAGTCCGTGTTTGAGGCGGTAAAGCCGGTGCTGCTCCAGATGGGAAGCACGGCGGTGTACTGCGGTACCATAGGCGCGGGGAATTCCACCAAGCTGGCGAATCAAATTATTGTCGGGCTTAATATAGCGGCGGTGGCTGAAGCTTTTACGCTGGTAAAAAAGACCGGTGTTGATCCGCAGCTGGTCTTTGAAGCTATCAGGGCGGGGCTCGCGGGTTCCACGGTACTCAACGCCAAGGCACCCATGATGATCGAAGGCAATTTTAAGCCTGGGTTCAGGATCGATCTGCATATCAAGGATCTGGCAAACGCTCTGGATACCGGGCATGGGGTGGGCGCGCCGCTGCCGCTCACCGCAATGGTGCGGGAAATGATGGAAACCCTGCGCGCCGATGGATTTGGTCAGGATGATCACAGTGCCCTGGCAAAATATTACGCAAAAGTATCGGGTGTAAGCATCGCTCCTTAAAAAATTTGAACATCCTTGCTATAATAGACTTGTTCAAAAACCGCAAGTGACGAGGTTCACGGCATTTACTCTTGAATAAGTGGTGACAAAAATGCGCGAAAAAAGAACGGTTATTGAGCATGAAGTACACAAACACTGAACTCATGGAAAGCGCACCCGTATGGACATCACTTATCCGGCTTGCGGTCCCGACTGTCCTGGGTATCATCGTCCAACTGGTATATAACATAACCGATACGTATTTTATCGGCCTGCTTGATGATTACCGCCAAATCGCGGCGGTATCCCTCGCGATGCCGGTTATGCTGGGTACCAATGCGCTTTCCCATATTTTTTCATCCGGGGCGCCTTCCTATATTTCCCGGCTTTTGGGTAGAAAAGAATATGATGAGGTAAAAAAAACATCGGCCTTTGCCTTTTATACCACCGTGTTTATGGGCATAGTGATTTCACTTGTCGTATTGTTCTTTCTAAAACAGATAGTACGGTTAATCGGCGCAAATGATGAAACCTTTACTTTCACCTATGATTACATTTTTATCATTCTTGCTTTCTCGGTCGTCAGCATGAGCGGCGGGACCTTGCAGGGCCTGTTACGTTCCGAAGGTGCGGCAAAATTTGCTTCTATGGGAATGATCATCGGCGCGGTCGGTAATATGCTGCTGGACCCGCTCTTTATTCTAGTGTTCAAAATGGGGGTAAAAGGAGCGGCAATAGCGACTGTTTTAGGAAATGTAAGTTCCTTTATCTTCTTTGTGGTAATTCTCTTCCGTAAAAACAACCAGGTGTCCATAGTGCCATGGTATTATCACCCAAACAGGCGTATGGTTAAAGAGGTGCTTTCTATCGGGATACCTTCCTCCCTCTCAATGGTCATAATGAGCCTTTCGGTCATTATCTACAACACGATTGCCTCGGGTTACGGAACCTATGTAATCGCCGCTTCCGGCATAACCACAAAGGCTCAGATGGTGGCGATTATGATCGTTATGGGCATTTCTATGGGTATGCAGCCGTTTTTCGGTTTTAACTACGGCGCAAAGAATTACCAACGACTCCTTTCCGGAATTCGTTCAAGCTATGCGCTGGGAACATACATTTGTCTCCTGTTTACCGTCTTGTTTGCCGTCGGCGCCCCATGGTTTGTCCGGCAGTTTTCCTCCGATGTTCAGGTAATTGCCATCGGTTCACGGATGATGCGTCTGACGATTATCGGCCTCCCGTTTATGTCCCTGCAAATGACCTTTATGACCTATCTACAGGCCACAGGTCAAGCGATCAAAGCCATGATCGTCAATTTAAGCCGCCAATGTCTCATTTTGATTCCGGTTATGACCCTGATGAACTTTTTCTTTAAACTGGATGGTTTTCTGCTGGCGCAACCCATTGCTAACCTTGCCACAACGGCGTTAGCCGTAAGCATGGTATTTCCTGAAATGGTAAAACAATACCGGCAGCAAGGGACGGCGATCAACAGCCATACAATAAACGAGGGGCATTAATATGCAAAAAGATCAGACTTTTGCCGTTATGCGACCAAAAACAAAAAACGGCACTGAAAATCAGCGGGGCCAAAATAGGCCTTGAAAAGGGCCTTATAACGCTGAAAATAGCCGAAGATACGGCATTGCCTGATAAAGGTTGATACGGTTATTTGCATTTAATCTGCAAGCCGCCGTTTTGGGCAAGGGGTACGATAATTTGAAAAGCGTCTGTCTGGAACTGGCCGCCTGAAAGATTGACAGCCGAAAATTTTTTAGAACTTATTTCTTCCCTGAATATAAAAATTCCTGCTAAAACACCTCCTTACCGGTTAAAGGCGCCGGCTTGATAAAATCGCTTGCCATCGTGGTATATGTTTTGGTTTCACAGCTATTCGCAATACCGTCAAGCAACTCAAGCAAATGACATGCCATTGCGCCGGACGCACGGTGCGCCCTACCTTCTCGAATAGCTAATGCCATATCAGCCGCGCCAATTCCCCGTGAATCTTTTGAATACTTATGGTGAACAGGCAGAATCCTGTCCGACTCGCTCATCGCTGGGACATAAACACAATCGCCGCCAAATCCGTTCGGATCAGGAAGATAAAGCATACCTTGTGTTCCCTGCAAGGAAATGTACGGTTTTTCAGGAAACACTGAATCCCCATTAAACATAACCGTTCCTATGACATTGTTTCTCATTTTAATTGCCGCCGCTATTAGGTTTTCGTTTTCGATTTTATACTGCTGCCCATATTTTGGCATCATTGGGTTTTTGTACTCACGAAATGGCCTGTTCGTCTGCATAAAACCGCATACTTCCTCTGCCGGACCAAGAATTGAAAACAATGCCGTAAGCGCGTAAACACCGAAGTCGTACCCGATACCACCGCCTGGCTTGATTATGAAGCCTATATATTCATACAGAAAGTCAAGCCCTCTGTTCAACATAACGGTAAATCCTGTTACATCACCAATCATTCCGCTGTTTACAGCCTCAATAGCCGTTTGTACTCCGGAGCCGAGGAATGTATCCGGCGAACAGCCCAAAAGCAAATCCCGTGATTCAGCTAAATTCAAAAGCTCCTTTGCCTGACCGTATCCCAAAGCAAGCGGTTTTTCAGTGTAAACATGCTTGCCGCTTTCCAATGACCTTTTAATAATTTCATAGTGAACATCTGGGGGAGTAAGGTTCACTATCATATTGATTGTGTTATCGCCGATCATTTCGTCTATAGTCATAGGCGTAATGTTATATTTTTCCGCTTTTGCTTTGATATGCTCCATATTCCTCGCCGTACAACCCGCCACTTCAAGGCTTGTAAAAGTGTTAATCATATTCTCGATGAATATATCACTGATCATCCCAACGCCGACTACGCCTACACGTATTGTATCCATATCAGCTTACTCCGTACCGACACCGGCGGTGTCGGTAAAGTAAATTAACGTGAAGGATGCAACAAAGGTCCAAATAAGCTTGAACTCAAATCCCCCATGCCATAGGCAAGTTTTGTACCAAATTTCAGTTTGTCTACCATGCTTCCTATCCTTTTCAAAAGCCGGTATGCCAAGCCGTTCAACCGGCTTTGTGTGGCTGAAGTCCAAGCCGGAACAAAACGCTGCCTTTTCTTCCAAGGTCAGTTCTGATAGTAACTTTTCAACATCCATAAATTTTT
>JAISQR010000037.1 GCA_031274035.1 Treponema sp.
ATAGTATAAATATTCATATTTATGAATATTTATACCTTGCAAACTCCGAAAGCATGCCCATTGATCGGGATTTTTTGCATATTCATGCAAAAAATCCACAAGTGCAACAGGCTGCTAGGCAGGCCGTCTACTGTACGGTATACTAAAATAATGGCTATTTTGTATATTATCGGTACTCCTATTGGAAATTTGGGGGATATAAGCTATAGGGCCGTTGAAATTCTTAAAACAGTAGATATAGTAGCCTGTGAGGATACCCGCCGCACCCTCAAACTCCTCAGCCATTTCGGCATACAGACAAAACTTCTTTCGTGCAGGGCCCAAAATGAAAAAAAAGCTGCTGTAAAAGTAATTGATGCGCTTAATAAACAGCAGATAGCGGCCTATGTTAGTGATGCAGGAACCCCCGGCATAAGCGATCCGGGTGCGGTATTGGTACATCTTGCCGTTTCCGCAGGGCATGAAGTTATCCCTATACCGGGCCCATCGGCCTTTGCTTCCCTGGTAAGTATTTCCGGCAGCATGGATAAAAGCGTCCTTTTTGAAGGTTTTTTGTCCCCTAAGCCCGGCCGTAGACGTTCCCGTCTGAAAGAGCTTTTAGAGCTCAACATCGCTTTTGTGCTTTACGAATCACCCTTTAGAATAATAAAACTTCTGGAAGAACTTGCCGAAATAGATAAAGACCGTTATATCTGTTTAGGAAGAGAGATGACCAAAGTACACGAAGAGTATATTCGGGGGTCTACGGCAGAAGTTTTTGCTCAATTGAGCAAAAAAAACGAACAATTAGGCGAATTTTCTGTATTTATATCTAGAAAAAAAACTGGTTAGAGTATAAACTATTATCATATAAATGACGATATTATATTTAGGTAGGTTAGTAATATGATGATCGATAGGATTAATTCCATAGATCCCATCCAGTCTGATAAAAAACTAGGACGGATGAATCAGATAAATAAGATCCCGAATGCCGATTCGATTAATTTATCTCCAGAGGCTATTGCGAGGAGTGAAATTTATCATGCAATGGAATTAGCATCTGCAAGTCCGGAGATACGGACAGATTTTATTATTGATCTCAAAAAACGAATGAGCGATCCTTCTTACCTTAATGATACTGTTATTAATGGTACGGTTAAAGGGCTCACAGATGTATTAGATTTATAATTTTAGATGTAATATAAAATACAGTAAGCGGAACCAGGCAGTTCCGCTTTTTTTTTCAGCTAAATATCGGCTTTAAGACGTTGAATTTTGAAATTGACTCCAATACCTATAATCAAATACCGAAGATTATAGTAACGGGGAGAATGTAATGGTAGATATTGCTTTTAACTTGGATCCTGAAATTGTTATTGGAAAAGATACCGTAAACCGTGCGGGTATGCTCTGTAATTCCTTTGGAAACAGGGTCCTTATCGCTACTGAACAGGTACTGCACGAAAATCAAAATATTGAACGATTAACGTCTATACTTGAAGATTCAGGGGTAGAAGCGATTGTTTTTGATGAGATTCCCGCTCAAGCTACGGCGGATGTTGCTGAAGCGGCGGCAAGTCTTGCCCGCGGTGCACGCTGTTCCGCCATTATTGGATTCGGCGGCCTTAAAACCCAGTCAATTGCTAAACTCGCGGCTATCACCGCCGCTTCCGGTATGGGTATATTTGATCTTTTAGACGGCAGGCAGCCTGACGCTGTATTCATCCCTTATGTTGCTATTCCTACGACGGGTCGTGATCCCTTTATGTTCTCCAACTTTTTTATTGCCGTAGATCCAAGAGATAGGTCCGTAAAGCTGGTTAAATCTCCAAAAGGGCTTTGTACGGTTGCTATAATTGACGGAGGCTTATCCGAATCTTTGTCCGGTAAATTTGCGTCTACCACCGCATTTGACGGTTTCTGTGTATCAGTTGAAGCGTATTGTTCAAATAAAGCAGGGTTTTTCTCTGATGCCCTTCTGGAACAAGCCATCACCCTCTATGCCCGGATGATGAGCAGCTATATGGACAACCAGAACTTTGATCTTATTGGCGGTGCTGTCAATGCCGGCTTCCTTATGGCTCTAGGATCAGCAATCAGTTCCCCAGGTATAGGTACTGCCCTCGCTTATGCCCTGAATGGTCGTTTTCCTGTTGCAAAATCCTGGTGTTCTACTGTACTTCTTCCCTATATATTAGAAAAACTTGTAAATGCAAAACCAGAAAAGATAGCAAAGGTTGCCGCGCTTATGGGCGAATCTATCGAAGGTGTTCCGGTTGCCGATGCGGCTGCCCTGGCGGTGGATATCATACGGCGGCGTATGGGTGTACTTCAGGTTCCCGCCCGTCTTAAAGAATTTAATCTCTCACTGGATCGTCTGGTTCCAGTTGCCGATGCAGCCCGTAATCTTGAATTTGTCGCCCACTCGCCTTGGACTGTCTCCTCCGAAGAGGCCTTCGATATTTTAAAACAGGCTTTTTAATATGCTGTTTAATGATACCTCTTCATAAACTGAAAGAACTACCCCCTTCTCAAAGGCTGCGGAAAACGGCTAGATTATTCGGAGAAGTAGAATGCCGTGTCATTGCTGCCTATAAAAACGGTAGTGATGGTAATATATCCTGTTCCGAACGGGAATACCTCGCACAGATACTGTGGTTGCTCTTAGAAGATAAAGGATTCAACACTGTGGAACGAGAGGCGCTTAAAGAAGCTGTAGCTTCTCTCAATAGTTCCACTTTAGATATGCAAGGTCTCAGAAGGTGTCTTAATTCTGTTAAGTATATTCTTCTTTCTGTAACAGGCTATTCTCCTGCGGATTGGGATTTTATTGATGGCGCGGGCCGTCTGGATACTGCCAAACGCACCTGTTTCTCCTTTATGGAAGCCTACCTTGAAGATATACGCTCCCCCTTCAATATAGGAGCAATATTCCGTACCGCCGAATCATTCGGCGCCGCTAAAATATGGCTGTCGCCGTTCTGCGCGGATCCTCATCACCCTCGTGCTGAACGGACGGCGATGGGCTGTATTAATATTTTGTCTTGGGAAAGATTGGCTGCCTTGGATGAACTAACAAGGAAAAAAGAAGAAGGATTCTCCCTATTTGCCCTTGAAACAGGGGGCATTCCACTAGATACCTTTCATTTTCCGCGTAAAGGTATTTTGATATGCGGTTCTGAGGAATTGGGGGTAAGCCCTACCGCTCTTGCATTAGCCCGCTCTTCTGCCGGCATTGTTACAATTCCAACCTACGGTGCAAAAGGGTCGCTTAATGTATCGGTAGCCTTTGGCATTGCCATGCAAGCATGGGCAAAATTTCTGTGCCGAAAAGATTAGCTTGAAATATGAATGTTTTATGCACAATACATACATTAATTCGGCTTTTTTACATAAAAATACAGAAATTTGAGAATTTACCACTCCCGCGGGATTAGCCAAGAACATCTCTATCATTGCCTATTCTATAGAGAACTAGGAGTTTGTTGCGCCTCGCGCATAAAATCGTATAAATATTCATAAATATGAATATTTATACCTTGCAAACTCCGAAAGCATGCCCATTGATCGGGATTTTTTGCATATTCATGCAAAAAATCCACAAGTGCAACAGGCTGCTAGAGATTACTTCATATTCTCCTTTTTAAATCCGATAGAAAAGCGGTCCAGAAGCGTATCGACCATTTTCTGAGAGGTAATAGAAAATGCTTCAAGAATTGAAGGCTCAAACTGATCATAGGTGATATTACCATTTTCATACTCGCAGAACATATTTGCCAGGTACACAGTTCCCGTTAGGTCCTGATACTCCTCCGGCGCTGAAAGGGGATCGTGATGGTAACGGATTGCATATACCAAATCTTCAGGAAAATTCCATTTTTCCGCAATAAGAGCGCCGATTTCCGCATGATTCATCCCTGCGGCAAGGTCCTCAAAGGTTGCTACTGGAAGATTTTTATCCGTACAGAATTCCTTAATCTTGAGCAAAAGTTCAGGATGAACGGTGGAAAAGATGATCTTACCCATATCGTGTAATATACCGCCCACATAAACATCATCTAGTAGACGGTTATCTTTACGAAAATTTTTAATAAGGTTATAGGCATAAAAAGCAGTTTTATAAGAATGTTCCCAAAGCTGTTTTTTATCAGCAGTGTCATCTCCAAGGACTTTCTGTGTACCGTAGGAGTAAAGCAGATTTTTAATCCCCCTCATGCCAACCATTTTTACCGCTTCACCAATATTATCAACCTTTTTAGCCAGCATATACTGGGCTGAATTGACAATTTTGAGGAGATCCGCTGTCAGGGCTGGATCCATTGATATTTGGCGGACGATGTCGGCCATTTCCGACTTGGGGTTCGTTATCAATTTTTGCACCAAAAGAATATTTTCGGGGAATTGGGGCAGAGAATTTACATTATCAACAATGGTTTTCGATAATATCGAAAGATTCTCTACCCTGGCCTGTTCTAGAGGTATGATTATACGGGCTATAGTCTCTTTTTCAGTTCCCAGTATGTCAAAACAGTCCTCGTCTAGACCTATCTTTTTTAACATCAGAACTAAAATCACCAGTCCTAAACCGGCGCCTTCAGAATCATCCAATACCTGAGAAAGCGCATCTTCCAGATTGCTGTACTGCCGGGAACGGGCTAGTTTATCGTGGATACGGATAAGTTCCGTTTTGGTTACCGCAACGTTATTGCGTATTTCAATATGAATAATATTCTTTTTGATTTGCAGAATAAGCTTGATATAAAGCCCTCTCTCCTTTTGCAACTGGAGGTAATGGCCAATGTTATTCAGAGTATTTTCCTTAAAATTTAGCATTCCCTGCTTATAATCTTCAGGATTGGTTAGGTCCAGGCCTCGTTCGATAAAATAAACCCGCTTAGTATTGGCTTTTTTGGCATTTACAGCCAACTCTTGGACGCAGTAGACGATATAATCCTTAAGTTTTTCCTGTTCTACCTCTTTTAAAAAGACTACCAATACCTGTTCAATATACATCTCAATTTCATGCGGTAGAGTAAAGGTTGTTATTGTTAAAGGCATCCCCGTCTGGACAGCTTTTTTAATTTTTACTTCATCTACAATCAATTCCTGAGCTTCAGCCATATATTCTCCGTCCTATATATATGATAAAAGATACTATCTAAATTTATGATATATCAAATTATTATTTTCATACAATATCTAATATGCTAATTTATCGGTATATCTTACAGTTTTAATGATAATTTGCCGTATATAGTAATTAAATATGAAAGAACTCTGGATTCCAGAATTATTGTCGTCTTTTTTCTTACTCTTCTTTCTTTTTCAGCCTTCCGTCAAAGGTTTACGTTACCAGAATGGTATCCTCTGGTTTCCCCTTATTGCTTTGCTTATTGTTCTTGGCATATTCCCTGCTTATGGGTTCAGGCCGGAATGTATTCCGCTGCTTATCTTCATGTTTGTATTTAACATTATCAATTTCCCTTCATTTCTTAAAAATTTAGGCCCTTCTGTCTCATATACCCTTCATAATGGAGGAATTTTATATATATGGATTAACTTCCTTATTTTGGTACTTGTTACCGGCTTTTCCCTTTTTTTTACACCTTTAAAAGATACAGCTTTGTCCTCAGATGGCGTAAGATCAGTACGTTTGGAGGATTCAGATAGAAATATCGAATATTTCTTGCGTATTTACAGTCCTTCTGCCCCGGATCAGGGGGTGCGGCCGCAAGAAAAAAGACCGCTTTTGATCGTTATCCCGCCCGTTTCAGGCTCGGTAACTGCCGTAGACCTTCTGTGTGTAGAACTGCGGGAACGGGGGTTTATTGTACTCAGTTATTCCCGGACTGGTTTTGATTCGCCGGCATTAACGGATACTGGCCGGCGATTATCGCTCTCTCCTGCAAAAAAATGGGAGCTTTACCGGATATACAGTTCAGGAACCGTCGATGTTAAGGCCAATACTCGGGGACGTATTCTGGAGCAGGAACGTATGAGGGATATCGACTTTCTGCTCTCCTGGATACGTCAGATTTCTATATCGGCCGGCGGTGGCGTTTCTGCCTTGCCCGATGCCGATCTGGACAGGGTCTTTTTGTGCGGTTACGGCGCAGGCGGCTCCGCGCTGGCCTTAATCGCAGCTTCCCCTGCCTTTAGCCGCAGCAATCCGCAGGTAAAAGGTTTAATTGTAACCGAAAGCCTTCTCTGGTCATGCTTTACGGCCCAGGAACAACCGTTTAAGGAACTTCCCCCAAAGGCCGGCCTTATACAAAAAATCTGGAACGATATTGAGAACTGGTTTATCAGCCTTAACCCTCCAAAAATTGGCAGTGTAGAAACCGTACCTCACCCAACGCTCCCCCTGCTTATCATGCTTTCAGACCTGGCGATGGATGATCACAGAAATGATATGCGCTATACGGCAATTCTCAAGTTATTTGAAAAGACTGAGACCCCCAGTGTTCTGGCTATTATCCCGGGTGCGGGTCCTCTGGATTATACCGATTATCCGGTAAAATATCCTCTTTATTCTGTTCTTTCTCCCAGGAAGTACGGTAGTTTCTTGCAAAAAAGAGATTTAACCCAAAAAAACGCCGCCCTTATCACCAATTTTGCCGCTGGTATTATAGCAGCGGAACAAAGAACCGATAACCAATATAGTTCTGCCCTTAGAACAGAAAAAATTGAAGGAATTCACCTGGAAACAAAGGTCTGGAATTTTTCTGCTTATGGGTATATAGTAAACTTATGACCACCCATACCTTGGATGTTTTTTTTAAAGGACTTTTGCATATTGACCAATTCAATCAACTTGATGTATCTATGAACGGTTTACAGGTGGATAATGACGGTTCGGAAATCGGCAAGACAGCCTTTGCGGTAGACGCCTGTATGGAAGTTTTTAAGCGGGCGGTGGATGCAGACGCAGAAATGCTCTTTGTACATCACGGGCTGTTCTGGGGTAAACCGCTACAGATAACAGGTAATCACAGGCAGAGGCTCCAATTCCTGCTGGAGCATAATCTGGCTCTCTATGCCGTTCATCTGCCTCTGGATCAGCATCCAATATGGGGGAACAATGCAGGGCTTGCCGGTCTTCTCGGCATAGAGAATCCTGAACCGTTCGGTTTATACCATGGCTGCAAAATTGGATACAAGGGGAGGCTTGCAGTACCGCTTACCGTGGAAGAAGCGGCAAAACGTATAGAATTCGCCGGAAGACCGCCGTTAGGTGTATATCCATTCGGTAAGCGGGAAAATACAACCTGTGCAGTAGTATCAGGCGGAGCAGCACAAGAGGCGCTTCAGGCTATTGAAGAGGGAATTGATCTCTATATCACAGGGGAAAGTTCCCACCAGGTGTACCATGAAGCGCTTGAAGGAGGGCTTAACATGATAGCCGGAGGGCATTATTCCACCGAAGTATGGGGGGTACGCCGTGTTATGGAACAATGCGCTGCGGAAATCCAGATGGATGTTGAATTTATTGATGTTCCTACCGGCTTATAATACGCTAGTTTATAAATCATCAAGGAAAAAGCATGAATACTACTGAAATGTTTGAATCCGGCCAAAGACCTGGAGCAATGCCTTTAGCCAAAAAAGGCTTCCCTTTTATTCTAACCATCCTTGTTATTCTTGCGGATCAGCTATTAAAGACCTATATTGACCATAACTGGCCGCTTTCACAGCCGGACGAACGGCTTTTTATCAAAGACATTTTTGAAAACGGAGTATTACAGATATGGCATGTACGTAACAAGGCTATCGCCTTCAGCCTGGGGAGTAATACGCCTGATTTTCTTAGACCCGTATTGTTCATTATTCTGCCAATCGGCGTGTTGGGTTTTTTGGTTTGGTATTACTTTACTACGAAAGATATGACTACCCTTCAGCAATACGCATTGGCAGGCATTATAGGCGGCGGAACCGGTAATATCATAGACCGTATCTTCCGGCCCGATGGTGTGGTAGATTTTATCAGTATAAGCCTTAAATTTATACCTTTACCTATCTTTAACCCGTGGCCGACTTTTAATCTTGCAGATGCCAGTGTAGTAACCGGCTGTATTATTTTTCTGGTAAGTATCGTTATTATAAACCATAATTCTATTGAAAAGTGAGGTGTTTTACATGAGCAAGAAGACCAATACCCTATTGTTTATCCTGGGGGCAACTGTTTTCAACGTACTCGTCACTATTATCTGTTTTGTAGCGCTGCTTCTGGTATATGTGCGTTTATTCGTGCCCCATATTCCGGAAAACGGCCAAGGCTGGGGCTTTCCTATTATCTTTATCGGCGCTATTGCACTATCCTTTGTCATCTACCGGCTTATTCTCAAAAAATTAATGAAAAAAATTGATATGGAAAAGCATTTTGATCCTATTTTCGGCCCCCGCAGGCCCCCCAGACGAAAAGACTAAGGCAACGCCGCTTTAAAGCAATCGGGGATTGTGCAGTACCTCTGACTACTTGCCGGTAATCATGTTGTCCGCACGGTCCCCTTCCGCGCCTTCCAGTATCCCAACGCCCTTTGAGAGCCCAATAGCGTATACTAAGCCATAAAAACCCCAAATTTTTTCCCCGCCGTAGGCGCCGCCTACGGCGGGGCAGGTTAAGGGTTAAAGGGATAAAGAGTTAAAAAGCCCGGACAGCCCGGACCGAGATTGCCTTATTCTTGTAGCTGTAGTCCTGGCTGCCATCGCTGAAATACTGATTCCACGCGAAAAGATTACTATTGGTCTCCGACGAGGACCAGTAATAATTACCACTAAACCCGCCCAAGCCTTTTACCTTTAGGTTTGTATACATCAAATTCAATTCGTCCTTGCTGGGCAAGAACCAGTCGCGGTAACCGCCGGTGTTCAAGGCAGCGCAACGCTGCGCCGCCGTACCGCCCCGGCCCGCTACAATCTCGGTGTTCCGTTTGCCGGTTCCTATACCGGTATTCGTACCGGAAACCGTAGTCCCGTACAAACCCCACTGGGCCGTAAACTCCGCACTGGCGGGCGCGGCTTCCAGGTAACGCCAGCCGCCGCCGCTATTGCCCTTGTCGTAAAACACCAGGCCCCCGCCGGGGCCGGTATCACCCACGGCATAAATTTGGGTGGTTTTAGCCGTTACCAACTGCCCCTTATCCCCTTCAAACGGCCCTTCCCGCGAACTTACCCAAAAATAGTAATCCGTAAACGGCCTTAGATTAGTTACCCGGTAGCTGATTCCTTCCGTGGTCCCCGCTAAACTTGCGCTTGCCGGATTATTTGACGTGCCGTAATATATCCGGTAGCTCAGCCCCTGTGCCGCAGCGTTCCAGGTCAGTTCTATTCCAGCGGCGCTTATATTACCCACCCTCACATTTGCAGGCGGCCTTGGGGGCGCAAACGCCTCTTTTACCACGCCGCGGCTGGTGATGGTTACATTCCGGCTTATTTCCGCCCCGTTCCCGAATACCATGCGGATCCGGTAGGTTCCCGGCCGCTCTATCGGTATCGTGTAGGTGTCGTTGTCCCACAGCGTGGCGATCTCTTCGCCCTCAAAATAGAGCGCCCCTCCAAGGACCGTGCTTACCTCTATCCCGATGCCCGCCGCGCTCATCCCGCTTCCCTGCCTTTGCGGGGCAGCCTGCGCCGCCTGCGCCACCTGTCCGCCCTCCAAGGACATACCCTTGACAAA
>JAISQR010000064.1 GCA_031274035.1 Treponema sp.
TACTTGCAAGTTTTGCAAGTAGGGGGTATACCTTTTTAAGAGAGGCAGCCGTTCAAATGTTGCCGGATTTTTGTTCAGATAAAATCGGATTTACTGTTCAAGTACGCCGGATTCTGCAATGGAACCAGAAACAAAAGGGTGATTGAGGTTTTAAAAGTATTTTAGCGCTAAAAAGCCCGAACCGCCCGGACAAAACCCGTACTATTCTTGTAGGTGGCAGGCTGGAGGCCGTCGCTAAACCTCTGATACCATGCGTAATTACTATTGCCCTCGGACGAAGACCAATACCAGTACCAATCGTTGCCGAAACTGCCCTCGCCTTGTATTTTTAGGTTCTTGTACATCAAATCAAGCTCGTCTTTGCTCGGCAAAAACCAGTCCTTAAAGCCCCCGAAGTTAAGATTAAGGCATAACTGGGCCGCGCGTCCGCTTTCCCCAAGCTGCCGTAGCTTGTCTGCTATAAGCTGGGTGTTCCGCTTTCCGGCCCCTACCGCTGTATCCGTTCCGGCTACGGAAGTTCTATATGCGCCCCACTCCGCATCTTTAAACTCGGTTTCCGCCGGCGCGGCTTCCAGGTATCGCCACCCGTTGGAGAATGCTCCCTTGTCGTAAAAGACTATACCGCCCGCAGGCCCAATATCCCCTATCTTGTAGGTTCCCCTCCCTCCCGGAAGCGGGGTTTGGCCGAAAACCGCCGCAACAGCCAGAAAAAAAATACCGGCGGCAAACAAGTTCTTCATACAACGACTCCTTGTGCTACTCTATACTACAAATATATATCCTACAAGAAAAAAAACAAAAAAACTAGGAGTTTGTGGGGCTTTGGTTAATTTTTGCATATTTATGCGAAAATTCCGATTAACGGGGCTCCGCGAACCGCGAACCCGTGGTTCGATGGACGTAATGGACATGCTTCCGGGGTTTAGGGAAAGCTGCCTTGGATTTATGTGGAAAAAGCGGGCTCAAAACCGTGCGCTTTTAGCGCACAGTCAATTAGTTTTGGGACGGGCTCAAAATGCTGAAGATTTAATCTTGACAAAAATAATCCGGTATCATATTTTATAAATATAAATGTTTATTACTAAAGAAGCGGATTACGCGGTACGGATTATCAGAGAGCTTGCCCGCGGAAGCAGGGAAACAGTGCAATGTATCTGTCAACAGGAGCAGATACCCCATCAATACGGATATAAGATACTGAAGAAACTTGAGAAGGGCGGGTTGGTGCAAGGTTTCAGGGGGAGTAATGGGGGCTATGCGCTGACGAAGAGTACCGGCGAGATTACCCTCTACGATGTACTCACCGCGGTAGATGATAGTTTACTGATCAACGAATGTCTTCAACATGGGTTTACGTGTCCCCTCAACAGCGGGAAGCGGAGATGCGGTATTCATCGGGAATTCTCCCGAATTCAGGCTTTGATACTGGAGGGCTTAAAAGAAAAAAATCTGACAGATATTTTTTAGGAGTTTGCGGAAATCGTATGTTAAATCTTGATACTATCAAGATTTATGAATTCTATTTTATCTATGGGAGAAGAGAGGCTGCCATGAATGAAAATTACTACGGGTGCACAACCTGCGCCAGCGCGGATAAAGTACTGGAGACTTTTATCGCGAAACTGCCGATGGAGACATCCCATCACCGGGTGGAAAGTCAGGAAACCAAATGCGGGTTCGGCCTACAGGGGGTCTGCTGTAGACTCTGCGCGAATGGGCCCTGCCGGATAACCCCTGAATCGCCGAAGGGTATCTGCGGCGCCGATTCAAATGTCATCGTAACCCGCAATCTTCTGCGGGCGGTAGCTTCGGGATCGGGCTGTTATATTCATGTGGTGGAAAATACAGCGTTGAACCTTAAAAATACCGCCCGTATCAAGGGGAAGCTCAAGGGGCTGGGAAGTCTGGAACGGCTCTGTACAGCCTTTGGAGTAAACGGCAAGGATGAATGGGAAAAGGCGGAGAAGGTTGCCGACGCGGTGTTAAACGATCTCTATAAGCCGGAATATGTGAAGATGGATCTAGTAGAGAAGATGGCCTATCCGCCCCGGTTTAAAAAATGGACCGAGCTGGGGATACTCCCCGGCGGGGCCAAGTCGGAGGTGTTCAAAGGGGTGGTGAAGTGTTCTACCAACCTCAACTCCGATCCGGTAGATATGCTGCTGAATTGCCTCCGTCTGGGGATATCCACGGGGATCTACGGACTAACTCTTACCAATCTTTTAAACGATGTGCTCCTGGGTGAACCGGAGATCCGTATGGCTCCGGTAGGGCTGCGGGTGATCAATCCCGATTACATCAATATTATGATCACCGGCCATCAGCATACGATGTTTGTTCACCTGCAAGAACGGCTTACCGCCCCCGACGCGGAGGCAAAGGCCCAGGCCGCGGGGGCCAAGGGCTTCCGGCTTGTGGGCTGTACCTGCGTTGGTCAGGACCTTCAACTCCGGGGCGCCCACTACACGGACATCTTTGACGGACATGCGGGGAACAATTACACGAGCGAAGCGATCATCGCCACGGGGGCCGTTGACGCGGTACTTTCCGAATTCAACTGCACCCTTCCGGGGATAGAACCTATCTGCGATAAACTCAAGATCAAACAGATATGTCTGGACGATGTAGCCAAGAAAGCCAACGCGGAACTTAAACCTTTTGTGTTTGACGACCGTGAGCGGATCAGTAACGAGATCATCGACGAAGTGATCGCCGCCTATAAGGAACGGAGGCCCAAGGTTAAGCTCAATCTCCTGCCGGAACACGGCAATGACAATACCCTTACCGGCGTAAGCGAAGCGTCCCTCAAAAAATTCCTGGGCGGCAGTTGGAAACCCCTCGTTGACCTTATCGTGGGCGGTCAGATTAAAGGGCTTGCCGGAGTGGTGGGCTGTTCAAGCCTTGTTGCCGGGGGACATGACGTACTTACGGTAGAGCTTGTACGGGAATTGATTGCCCGTGATATCATCGTCCTTACCGCAGGCTGTTCTTCTGGAGGCATCGAGAACTGCGGTCTAATGACGCCGGAAGCGGCGGACCTGGCGGGGCCGAACCTGAAGGCGGTCTGTAAAAAACTGGGTATTCCCCCGGTACTCAATTTCGGCCCCTGCCTGGCTATAGGCCGGCTGGAGATCGTGGCTACCGAACTTGCCGAGGCCATCGGCATCGACATACCTCAGCTTCCCCTGGTCCTTTCCGCCGCTCAGTGGCTGGAAGAACAGGCCCTGGCGGATGGCTGTTTCGGCCTTGCCCTGGGGCTGCCCCTGCATTTGGGCCTGCCTCCCTTTATAACCGGCAGCGCCGTTGCGGTAAGGGTATTGACCGAAGATATGAAGGCCCTTACCGGAGGCCAGGTCATCATCAATGCCGACGCGAGGGAATCCGCAATCCTGCTTGAGAAGATCATTCAGGAGAAACGGCAGGCCCTGAAGATATAGGGAGGGCTGCAAATGAAACGAATCTTTATTGATCAGGATAAGTGCGACGGTTGTAAAAATTGTACTCTGGCCTGTATGCAGGCTCATCGGGACCCCCCCGGAACCATCTACGATCTCAACCTTCTTGACCCTAAAAATGAGGCCCGGAATGTTATCCGCCAAAACGGGAAGGGCGGCTACCTCCCCATCTTCTGCCGGCACTGTGCGGCGCCGGATTGTGTTGCTTCCTGCATGAGCGGCGCTCTGTCTAAGGACCCGCTAACCGGCCATGTGCAGTACGATCCTGAACGATGCGGTAAGTGTTTTATGTGTGTTATGAACTGTCCTTACGGTAACATCAAACCAGACGCCCTTACGCGGTCCAAGATTATCAAGTGCGATTTCTGTAAACAGGACGGTGAAAATCCGAACTGTGTAAAATCCTGCCCGAAAAAAGCCCTCCATGTGGAAGAGGTCTTTATGGAGGAGGCGGTTATACTATGAAACATCTTATCATCGGCGCCGGCGCCGCGGGGATCAGTGCGGCCCGGACTATCTTAAAAGAAAAGACTGACGACACGGTAGTGATTGTATCCGAGGATCAGGAAGTATATTCACGATGTATGCTCCACCGGTTTATATCCGGCGAGCGGGACGCAAAGAGCCTTAACTTTGTCAACGACGGTTTACTTACAAACAAGCGGTTCCAATGGATAAAGGGAAAGACCGTTACCCGGCTTGACGGGGCAAGCAAGACGGTCTACGCGGGGGATGAAGAAGCAGCCTCCGGGGATACGGTGCTTATCGCTACCGGTTCTAACAGTGTTACGCCGCCCATAGGAGAGCTGCGTACCGCGAAAAACGCGTTCGGCCTCCGGCATCTTGCAGACGCCCGCTCTATTGCGGACCGCGCAAAAAAGGCGGAGAATATAGCTATCATCGGCGCGGGGCTTGTAGGGCTTGACGCGGCTTATGCTCTTCAGGAGATGGGGAAGAAGCTCACTATTGTAGAAATGGCGGAAAGCGCCCTGGCTATTAACCTGGACGCTCATGCCGCCCAGGCTTATCAGAAGCTATTTGAAGAGAAAGGCGCCGTATTCCACCTAGGCCGGAAGGTGGTGAATACCAGGAGCGACGGTCAGGGCAGTATTACCGCGCTGGAACTGGACAATGGAACGATCATCCCCTGCGACATGGCGGTCATGGCTGTGGGGGTCCGCCCCGCCATAGGCTTCCTTGCCGAAAGCGGCGTTAAGGTTGAACGGGCGGTGGTAGTGGACGATCATCTGGCTACCAACGTGCCGGGGATATATGCCGCCGGGGACGCGGCGGGGCTTTCGGGTATCTGGCCTAATGCGGTAAAGCAGGGAGAAATTGCCGGGGAGAATATGTGCGGCGTAGCGTATGTATACGACGACAAGTTCGCTATCAAGAATACGGTCAACTTCTTCGGCCTTGTGTCCCTGTCCGTGGGCGCCGTCAATCCCCAGGAGGGCGATCTGGTTTTGATCAAGGAGGACAGACTCAACTACCGGAAGCTCATACTGAGGGACGGCGTTCCCGCAGGGGTGATACTCCAGGGGGACATTGCGGGGGCCGGATTCTGGCAGCATCTTATCAAGAATAAGATACGGATTGACAACCGGGGGAAGCCGGTTTGGAAGATCACCTATGCGGATTTCTTCGGTGTAGAGAATAACGGCGAGTATAAGTGGGTGGTATAGCGGAGAGATAGGGAGTACATAAAAATCCCCGCCGCGGAGCGCGAGCCCTCGGTTCGGCGGGGTATGGTCGTTCTGGTAAGGTATTTGACTGAGGGTATATACCCTTAGTTTCGCCCCTAGGAGTTTGTTGCGCTTCGCGCATAAAATGGTATAAATATTCATAAATATGAATGCGAACCGGAGGTTCGATATACCTTACAAACTCCGAATACTCGAAGAGTACAGCATGCCCAT
>JAISQR010000070.1 GCA_031274035.1 Treponema sp.
TTGTTCTCAAGAAGTGGTTGCACTCAGGGGTTTAATACCCTTTTAAGCTCCCCCGCGAACCAGTAAGCGGGATCTTGGGTATTAAACCCCTTCGGCACGAATAAAAGTTGTGGCTTAAATTTAATGCTTTAGGCCGTAGAGAGTGTTTTCTCTCCAAAACCTTCGTGTCCGCGAACCATCGAACCGAAGGTTCGCGGTTCGATGTGCATCTTCGTGGTTAAATTTCTCCAAATTTGGGTATGTTCACGGTACTTGGAAGCAGCGTACTTTGCTTTTTCGTATTTTTTCGCGCCTTTAGCGGTTGAATTTCTTAAAAGTAAAATTGCTGGCAGGCTCCCAGGGCTCCTTGACACAGGGCTCCTATTTTGATAGGCTCAATTTAAAATTGTAGTTTTAAAATTCGATATTTTGAGACTGCCTTTAAACAAAAGGAAAATTGATTGAAATACTCCGCGGTTTGCAAAAATAATAGTATGTTCCCGTCTTTGTATTACAGTTACTTTTATTACTACTATTTTCTTATCCTGACGGAGTTGAGCATGTCAAATCCAGATAAAAATTGATTTGACATTCCTTTACCTGTAATAAGGGGAGGCTCCGTTGGCTATGAGAATTGCCGCGAGCCTCCTTTTTTTATGTCCGAATATTTTTACGGAGGTTCTTATGATCATTGCAGTGAGGCCCGGAGCGGCCAAGGAGGAAGTGCGGGTGTTTGCGTCTGCGCTGGAAAAACAGGGGGTAAAGATTCACTTTTCCGAAGGGGCAAGCCAAACGGTGCTTGGCCTTGTGGGAGATACAACCGGCATAGACGAGGAAGCCCTTAAAGCCCACCACCTTGTAGAAAAAGTGATACGGGTTCAGGAGCCTTACAAACGGGCAAACCGGCTTTTCCATCCAGAGGATACCCGCATTGAGGTTACAGGCGCCGACGGGGAAGTACGGCGTATAGGATCCGGCAGTCTGGGGATCATAGCAGGGCCCTGTTCGGTAGAGTCGAGGGAGCAGATTGTAAACATAGCGCGGGATATGAAAAAGGCCGGAGCAGGCTTTCTGCGGGGCGGGGCATTCAAGCCCAGAACCAGCCCCTACAGTTTTCAGGGTCTCGGCGTAAACGGGTTGGACTTTCTTCTTGCAGCCAGAAAGGAGACAGGGCTCCCCATTGTTACCGAGCTTATGGCTATTCATCAGCTTGAGGTTTTTGATGAGGTGGACATTATCCAGGTAGGCGCCCGGAACATGCAAAACTTTTCCCTGCTTAAAGAGCTGGGACACTGCCGCAAACCTATCCTGCTGAAGCGCGGCTATGCCAATACCATAACGGAACTGCTTATGGCGGCGGAGTACATCATGGCAGGCGGCAATGACCGCGTCATCCTC
Organism: Treponema sp.; assembly: GCA_031274035.1. Classification (GTDB taxonomy): domain Bacteria; phylum Spirochaetota; class Spirochaetia; order Treponematales; family Breznakiellaceae; genus JAISNI01. The sequence continues at coordinate 1,378 of JAISQR010000070.1, forward strand.
TGCGAGCGCGGTATACGTTCCTTCGATTCGTATACCCGCAATGTTCTTGATATTAGCGCAATCCCTGCCCTAAAAAAGCAGAGCCATCTTCCGGTGATTGTGGATCCAAGCCACGCCACCGGCCTAAGCTGGATGGCGCCTTCTATGGCAAAGGCCGCTATTGCCGCCGGCGCCGACGGCATCATTGTGGAGGTACACAATAATCCCGAAAAGGCTCTCTGCGACGGCGAACAATCCATTACACCGGCGGCTTTTACCGATCTTATGGGCGCCCTGCGGAAGTATGCGGAAATTGAGGGAAAGCGTCTCTAAAACCGCTGCCATCTTTAAAATGGAGCATAGGAGTAGTACGGAGGGGATAGAAAAAATGGAACTATTCAGGAGGGGGGCCTGTTTCCAGGCATTTTCCGCATACCGCAGCCTCTGCTCTCCGGCCCCCATACGGGCGCACTTCGTTGCGCCCTACCCCCCCCCCATCAGGGCTGAATAGTTTAAAAGAACGGCCTATTCAGCCGTATTGTTGCGCGTCATTTTCTTCCTCATCCCCTCAAGACGGTTTAGGGCTTCAATAAGAGTGTCTTTCTTTTTTGCAAAGTGAATCCTGATAAGATGATTCACCGGTTCGCGGAAAAAACTGGAACCCGGTACTGCCCCAACACCAACCAAGCGGGCCATATCCTCACAGAAAACAAGATCGCTTTCATAGCCGTATTCGGATATGTCCAGCATGATATAGTAGGCGCCTTCGGGATCGGTGTGGGGTATTTTAAGGTCATCAAGCCCCTTTACAAAAATATCCCGCCTTTCGGTATACTCCGCAAGAAGCCGTTCATAATACTCATCGCCTATCCTGAGCATGGAGACAGCCGCTTCCTGGAGCGGAGCGGCGGCTCCAACGGTAAGAAAATCGTGGACCTTTCTTGCGGTTTCAATGATACACGCCGGTGCGGTAATGTAGCCAAGACGCCAGCCTGTAATGGAGTAGGTTTTAGAAAGAGAGGAGCAGGAGAGGGTACGATCCGCCATGCCGGGGATGGAAGAAATATAGATATGTTTATGGGGTGCATAGACTATATGTTCATAGACCTCGTCGGTGATTATGTACGAGTCATATTTTTCCGCGAGAAAAGCGATAACCTCCAGTTCTTCCCTGGTAAAGACCTTGCCTGTAGGATTTGACGGGTTGCAGAGGATTAGCGCCTTGGGCCTCATCTTAAAGGCCGTTTCAAGATCGCCGGGATCAAAACAGAAATCGGGCGGCTTTAAGGCTACATAGACAGGCTCGGCGCCGGAGAGGATTGCGTCGGCGCCGTAATTTTCATAGAAGGGCGAAAAGACAATTACCTTGTCCCCGGGGTTTGCAACGGTAAGCATAGCCGCCATCATCGCCTCGGTGCTGCCGCAGGTTACCACAATTTCGCTCTCCGGTTCTATATAACGGCCCATAAAACGGGAGAGCTTTTCAGCCAGGGCTTCCCGGAAATTCTGAGCGCCCCATGTAATGGAATACTGATGGGGGCCTGAATCCGCAATCTCCGCAAGACGGCGGGTTATAAGCGCCGGAGGATCAAAATCAGGAAAGCCCTGGGAAAGATTCACAGCGTCGTACTTCATAGAAATCCGTGTCATGCGCCGTATAACCGAGTCGGTAAAACCGGCGCTTCGTCTGCTTAAATCCTGCATGATTAATCCCCTTTTATATGATATATCCCCTATTCTACTTTTTCAACATCGTAATAACGGACTTCCGTGGATATCTGTAAGGAATTAGCATCGGGCGTGAGGTTTTGCTGTATTTCCTGGCAAGGAAATTCCTGTTTATCCCGCGGACGGTATTCAACTGCTTGCGTGAGGTGCGGAAAAGGGATATAAATAAATATCAGCAAGTGAAATAGAAGGAAAGAATAGGGGCTTACAACTTCTCACTTCTTCCTATTTGTTCTTCTCGCTAAAAAAATTGGAGGATGATTTGCCGGAGATAACAAATACCGCCTATGCCGCAAAGATACGTTACCCCATAGGCTTCAAGCTGGTAGTCATTATTACGATTCTTATACTCTTTTCCCTGTCGCTGATTACCACCTTGGTATCGGTGTTGGTTTCTAATGACGTGCGGATTACCGCCGAAGACAATAACTTTACCATCAATCAACGGTCGGCGGAAGAGGCGGAAAGCCACCTTAACATGATCCGGTCAAACGCGCTGGTGCTTTTGGATACCCTGAACGCGGCGGGAAATTCCCCCGCCCTTTCCCGGCAGGCGGCTGTTTTTTTCTTTGAGCGCAACCAGAATATCGCCGCAATTGTGGTTGCCTCTTCGCCGCGGGGCGAAGAGACGCCCCTCAGCATCTCTTCTTCTTCACTCTCCACTCTTTTAATAAACGACCGTTTTTTTCTGGTCAACGAAGCCGATCCGGCCCTTGTCGAATCCTTTCTTGCGGCCAATGCCGAAACGGTAGAACGGGCGGCGGCGGGGGAAACGGTGATTCTGAACGCCACCCCCGCGACAGTAATTCCCCTGCTTGTAATGTTCTACCCCTGGCAGGAAAGCGGAGCCGGTGAGGCGGCAGCCATATTCTTCTCCTCCGAATCGTTAAATGAGACCTTCGGAACCGGGACAAATTCGTCCTTTATGATCAATAGTGATGGGGATGTGCTGGTACACCCTGAGTCTGACCTTGTTAGGGCGGGGGCTAACCTGGGGAATCAGGGTTTCATACAGTCTATGCGGGTAAATACAGGAGAGCGTATGCAGAGTCTCTATACGGGGGAGGACGGCAAACGGTATTTCGGGGCTTTTACTAAACTGTCGCTGGGTAACGCGGCGGTAGTTACCAACATAGAATACGAGGTGGTTTTTGAGGGAGTCGCCGCTACTACGCGGCGGAATATTTTTTTAACGGCCGCGGTGATCTTTGCTTCCGTCATCTTTATCCGAATTTTTTCCAAGACCATCAGCGGACCCTTGAGGGCCTTAATGATTGCGGCGGAACAAATTGAGGGGGGGCAGTTTGAGGTTTCCTTGCAGCCCCGGACCAGGGACGAAATTGGCGCCCTAACCGTTAGTTTTGACAGGATGAGTAAGGCTCTGGGTATTTTCGGGCGTTTTACGAACAGGGAAATCGCTGTTCGGGCCATGCGGGGGGAAATTAAACCAGGAGGTCTCCCGAAACATGCCACGGTCTTTTTTTCCGATATCCGGGGCTTTACGGAAAAATCGGAAAATTTTACCAAAGAATACGGGGAAGAGGCGTCGGACAGGATCGTCGTCTGGCTGAACGACTATTTTACCCGAATGGTAGAATGTGTGGAAAAGACCGGAGGGGTGGTAGACAAGTTTATAGGGGACGCGGTGATGGCCCACTGGGGAACCGCCTACACTGCGGGAAGTCCGGCAAAGGACGCTTTTAACTGTGTCAAGGCGGCGCTTATGATGCGCCGGGCCCTTTTGGAAATGAATCAGGGCCGGAAGGCCGATGATCCCCAGAATCCTCCCATTCGTATCGGCTGCGGTATCAATACGGGGATCGTTACCGCAGGGCAAATCGGCAGCGAACAGCGGATGGAATACACGGTGATAGGCGATCCGGTAAACCTTGCAAGCCGGACAGAGGCTTTGAACAAGCCCCTGGGAACGGATATCCTCATCACCGAAGACACCTGGGTTCTAATAGGGAATCTTTTGATTACCGAGGAAATGCCTCCGGTAAAGGTGAAGGGAAAGGAAAAGCCGGTAAGGCTC
>JAISQR010000177.1 GCA_031274035.1 Treponema sp.
TACGGAAATCTCGTACATTTCCTCAGTCCAGAGTTTGCAGAATTCCTGTCCAAGGGTAATGACCTTCGGATCATCCATATCCAGCTTCTGGGATTCATCGATGATTCTATCGATCCGGGGATCCTTCAGGCGGATCTTGTTGCGGCCGGGCTGATACTGGCCGGATGGCACAAACTGGTTGGTATGGAAATTGTCAAGGAAGTAGGAGAGATCAGGATGACCGCCCCAGGTTTCGATGTTCCAGTAGAACACACCGTCAAAGTCGCCGGAGTCGGTATAGTCGCCGAAGTTCGCGGAAACCTGCAAGGTTACATCGATGCCGAATTCCTTCCAGCACTCAACCACCATGGCGGCCGCGCGGTTCTGACTGGGTTCGTTGTCGGTCTGGCCCAGAAACACCATTTTGAATGGCTGACCGTTGGCGAATTCCCAGATCCCCCGTGAGTTCTTGCGCATGCCTCCCTTGATCATCAGCTTTTCCGCGGCTTTAAGGTCATACTTCCACCACCCCGCGCCTATATACTTCTTGATATCCGCCTGATTGGTGGGAACCATATCCCCCAGAGATTTGCGAGCCTCGTTGGCAATCGCAATGGCCGCTTCGGTATTATATGGCTTATAGTTGGTACCGTCCCCCAGATCGAGGGCCAAGTTCTCAAGCCAGGGCTCAAGGGGTTCCTGATAGTACTTTGGATACATACCGGTGGGCGGTACCGGAAGGGCCGAAATCGTCATCGCCCCGCGGTAGGACGCCATGGCCAAACGGTTGATGTCCAAAGCCAGCGCCAGCGCCCAGCGTACATCCCGGTTGTTAAGGCCGGGTTTTTCCAGGTTGAGCATACAGGCGACCAGGGTAGGATCCGGATGGCCCCAGGGGAAGTTGGGGAACCAGGTCTTGGTCGTCGGATTGGTCCGCTTAAGGGTGATTACCCCTTCGACCGCCATATCATGAATCACGTCGATCTGGTGAGCCTGCTGGGTCATCACTTTTACGTCGCTCGTTCCGGCGGCGATGTACATCGCGTATTTCGGCGCGTTTTCAAGGCTGCCCAACAGGGCCAAGCTGGTGCGCCGCCAGTCGTCCCGTTTTTCGTAGAGATACCAGTTTCCCTGGGGATCGAAATCCTTCAGCTTATAGGGGCCAAGGGCGATAGGGCTGCTCCAGGTGAATTTGGTGATGTCCGCCTGTTTCTCAAAAATATGTTTAGGCATAATAAAACAAGCGCCCCAGCGGACAAGGAAGTTGGAATGGAACCGGGAATTGGGACTCTTGAGGTGAACGACCGCTTCGGTATTGCTCTTTTTTTCCACCCGGTCCACATAGGCGTTAAACTGCGCCGTATAGGCCATGCCGGGGTTCTTCATCTGGGATTCAATGGTGTAAATTACGTCGTCAATGCTGAACTCAACGCCGTCGCTCCAGTAGATACCCCTGCGGGTATTGATCGTCATTTGGGTAAAATCACTGTTGTAAATAGGCTTCTCAGAGGCCAAGGCGTTTTCCCATACGCCGTTAACCCCGGCGTCCGGGTCGATATACCACAGGGCGTCCAGGGTGAGCTGCTGTAAACCGCTCTGAAAGGTCTGATTCCAGCCGCTCCAGCGGTTGAAATAATCCGGGGGATTGCAGCGTCCTCCCGGGTTTTCCAGAATAATCGTCTGGTTGCGGGGTACGTTGGCCCCTTCGATCATCTGCCCCGCGCCGCCGGAAGCGCCGCCCTGGGCTCCGCCGCCGGCGAACAGGCTGCCGCACAAGCCCAAAACCAAAATCGTAACGAGTAATTTTTTCATCCGTTATCCTCCTAAAAAATTTTTATGGTCATATAACCATTTAGGATAGTATCAGGGGATTCTTTTAATCTGTCAAGAAAAATAATATATATCATTAAAATTGATATATAAATCAATCCATACCGGCCAAGCCCTGTCCGGGCTCCTTGCAGGGATATTCACGCAAAGAAACAAAGAGGAATGTAGTCTATCATGAGGTTGGGGCTATGCGGAAAATGGCAAACGCAAGAGGCTTTCCCAAAACTGAAGTTTTGGGAAAGCCTCGCATGGAAGGTTTTAAGACCCCTTACAGGGTTCACCTTGCAAGCCGCCGCCTTTGACATTGGCTTCACCCTGCGGGGTATGATGAATCGCTATTCTGTTCATGACACGCTTCTATACCGGTACCGATCAATCCCGAAGTGTCAGACTCAACATGGTCCGGCTTTTTTCAAGGGTAAAGTCGGCTTTTGACTCGCGGACACAGGCTTCGTAGTCGCCCCGGAAACCTTCAAATTCCGCTTCACCGCCGGCATCGGTGTGGATGGTTTGAACGGTCCGCCATTCACCTTTGATTTTGGACATGAGGGCATGGTACGCCGGCTTGGGACTGTTGTCTTTACGGAGCAGCCCGGAAGGAGCGCCGAGCCATTTACCGTCCACCGGGTCCCAGGCGGTAATCGCCTCGACTGCGGGGCAGGCAAAGAGGGCTTCGTACATTTCCAGGAGTTCCCGGGCCTGGCGCCCCTCCCCTTCCTCCGTGGTCGGCCACTCAGAGACCTGATAATCATTCAGGTCAACGATCTCCGGGGGCATTAGGTGACCGGAGACTATCGTGTTTTCGGTGAAATGCAGGGGAAGCCCAAAGTGTGAAAACCGTTCGAGGATTTCGGCCAGGCGCTCAAGTCCCATGTACCCCTGATGCTGGTGGGTCTGGATACCAATCGCATCGATAGGAACCCCCGCCTGAAGGCAGCCGTCAATCAGAATTTCATAGTTTGTGGAAAGATTAAAATCGTTAATGAGAAGCTGGGTGTTCGGATTCGCCTGTTTCGCGGCAGTGAACACTTCTTTTACCAGCCTTACCCGGCCCACTTCCCTGCATATCCTGGTAATGGCGTTATCGTATTTGTCAAATATAGGCATGATCACCACTTCGTTGATCACGTCCCATTTGTCGATGAATCCCTTAAAGGCGCCGACATCCCGGTTTATACGATCAAGCTGTTTCTTGAGAATATCGGCGTTGCGGTATTTCAAAAGCCAATCGGCGCAAACCGTATGCCAGCAGAGGGGATGGCCCTTGGTAACGACACCCCGTTCGGCGAAAAACTTCGCCGCCGCCAGGGTCCGTTCTTCATCGGGTTTCCCTTCCTCCGGCTCGTAGCGTCCCCAATAAAAGGGAAGGGTCGCATAATTAAAGAGGGCGAAAACACGGTCAAGTTGTTCTCCCAAAAAAGTCCGCCGTTTTTCTTCAACGGGTACGCCGTTCACACCGCCGGCGAATTCCACCGCGTCAAATCCGCCGCAGCCAAACAGGAATTCATGCCGCTTCTGGCTTATCTGTACGGTTTCATTTACCAGTGGACTTCCGTCTTGTTTCTTAAAACATAGCCTGGTTTTACTCTTACGATGCCTGTATTTATCGAAACCCATCGTATTCCTCCATTTTATTTCTCTTGGTTGTTTCTTCTTATTCCTTCACACTGCCCACATTGAGGCCTACCACAAAATAACGCTGCATGAAAGGATAGACCACCAGGATCGGCAGGGCAGCTATGACCGTTACCGCCGCCCGGATACTTACCGGGGTTACCATGCCGGCCGAACTCTGCATGGACATGGCGCCCACATCGCTGGCGCTCTTTGCCTGGCTTTGACTGGACTGGATATATTCCATAAGTTTGTACTGGAGGGAATGTAGTTTGGCCTCCCCGGAGTTGTAAATAAGGGTATCAAACCAGGAGTTCCAGGATTCCACCGCCACAAAAAGGGCGATGGTCGCCAATACGGGAAGACAAAGAGGGAGGATGATACGAATAAAGACCCAGAAATCACCGCAGCCGTCTATACGGGCGGATTCAATAATGCTTTCCGGCAAGGTACGCATGTAGGTGCGGATGACCACAAAGTTAAAGGCGTTAATAATACCCGGCACAATATATACCAAAAAACTGTTGGTAAGATGGAGGCTCCGCATAAGGAAATAATTAGGAATAAGGCCGGCGTTTATATACATAGACAGGATGAGTATCAGGGTAAGGGGTTTGCGGAGTACATATTCCCTGCGGGAAAGAGCAAAGGCCATCATTGAGGTAAAAAATACATTGACAATGGTATTTATCACCGTCCGGCATACAGAAATAAAAAAAGCGTTATATATGGTACCGGTGGCAAAAACAGTCCGGTAATTTTGCAGAGAAAATATACGCGGCCAGAAGGTAATACCTCCCCTGATGGTGTCGGTAGCCTGATTAAAGGAAACCGCGATAGTATTCCAAAAGGGGTAGAGGGTACATATAATGATTGAGGTCATAATGACAACAAGCAGTAAGTTAAAAATCGTCTCTTCAATCTTAGACGCCGTCCAGATGTTGATTTTTATCATACTAAGCGCTCCTCTCCGGCCCGCCGGGCAATCCAATTGGCGGTAAAAATAAGGGTTACATTGACCACATTCTTGAACATTCCCGCGGCGGTCGCCAGGGAAAAATTATTATTACGAAAACCAAATTCGAGTACAAAAATATCAATGGTATCTGATACATCCTGGATGAGTCCGTTTCTCAAAAGGTACTGCATCTCGAAGCCCGCATCCAGAATCCTGCCAATGCTCATAATTAAGAGAATTACAATAGTTGACTTTATCCCCGGCAAGGTGACATGCCACATCTTATGGTATCGGTTACAGCCGTCAATTTCAGCGGCTTCGTACAGCGTAGGATCAATACCCACTATAGCCGCCAGATATATAATTGTATTCCAGCCGACTTCCTTCCAGACATAAGTGGCGCCGACGATCCCCCAAAAATACTTGGGTATTCCCAGCCAGAGTACCGGTTCTTTGATAAGCCGCAGGTTCATGAGCAGCTCGTTGATAGCCCCGTTATCCACAGAAAGCATATTTGATACGAGGCCGGTTACAATAACCCAGGAAAGGAAGTGAGGCAGATAAGAGACGGTCTGGATAAAACGCTTAAAAGCGATCTTTTTTAATTCGTTAAGCAGCAGGGCAAAGCAGATAGCCGTAATAAAACCTAAAGAGGTATTGATAAGGCTCATACAGATGCTGTTACGGATGTCCCGTAAAAACACCCGATCCTGAAAAAGATACGCAAACCAGCGGAAGCCGGCCCATTCCTGATTGAAGAAAGTCCGGGCCGGCTTGAAATTCTGAAACGCCATGGTCCAGCCCCAAAGGGGCACATAGGAAAAGAGCAGGACGTAAAGGGTAAGGGGAAGGGACATAAAAGCAAGATGTTTTTGAGAAATCAATTTTTGAAAAAAACTTTTCTCCCCTCTTATCCGTTCCAAGGCCCGCTCTTTTGTTTTCATGATTTTCCCCTTTTCCTTTATCTGCCGCTCCAGTTTTTGATCCGCAAGTTGAGCTGCTCTTGCATATAGGCCTCGTACTGAGCAATACCATCCGCCTTCATCTGGTTCACATATTCCGTCCAGAGGCTCTCAAACTGAGCAGGCGGACTGGTAATAAGCTGCGGCAGATATTTCCGCCTGGTTTGTTCGGTCTTGGACAAAGCCAACTGGGCATCTGATCCGGCGGGAGGATCGGGCATATTCCAGGTGGGGAACCAGAGGGAATTAGGAGCCGGGTTTTTGTCCATCAACTCATTGGAATTAGTTACGCCGTAAGCGGCAAAAAGTTCCTTGTCTTCGGGCCTTAGCAAAGCCTCCCGCTCGGGATAATACCAGGTAAGATCCGTGGGATACCCATCGCTGAAAGATCCTTCCCACTTAGGGAACACATCCCGCATCAGCAGATTAGTGTTGGCCACCTGCCAGGAATCATTCTGCCAATTGGTCCGCTGCGCCGCCGTTCGGTAAGGCTTGCGGTTCGCGTCATACTGCCAATCCTCGCCCTCAATACCCCAGCTAACGGTCCGCTGGAATTCTTCCTCCATGTATGCGTTAAGGAAGCGCATAATCCTGACCGGGTCCTTAGCCTTGACGCTGATACCGCAGCCGCGTCCCAGGTTGGGGATCGGCAAATTCCGGTACCGGGGCTTAATGCTCTCATCAAATACGATAGGCAGACCCGCATAGGTACGGTTATACGAACCGGTGTCCCGCAAGGCATAATCGGCCTGGTTGAACTGCCAGTACTGATCGTGCATACCAAGAACCCGGCCGGAGGAGAGCTTTGCCAGATACTGATCGTAATTGTCCACAAAAGCCGATCTGTCAATATACCCCTGGGCGTTCAGTTCATTGAGTTTCTTGAACCAGCGCTTGGAAATATCCTGAGTAAAGAAATTTTCGTACTTGTGGGTCGTGGGGTTCACCGTACCGTTTCCCTCATTGGGATAACCCGCCAGGAAGTTCGGAGGATTCCAAAGACAGAAAGCATGCCAGTCATAGGTCAGGATGGTAAAAGGAATAGTGGTCGCTCCATTTATGGTGGGATGTTTTTTCGCGTAATTTATGAGGAGATCAAAATACTGATCCATGGTGGTGATCTTGGGGTAGCCGGCGTCTTTGAGAACTTCTTTTTGAACCCAAAGGGCCGAATCATTGTAATCCGGCTGATGATACAAGCCGTGGATGACCCCGTAGTTGGTCATATAGTAAATATGACCGTCCGCGGATTTCAGCTTTTCCCAAACACCGCTCTCCTTGTAATGCCGGGCGATATTCGGGGCTTCTTTCTCAATAAGGTCTTCCAGGGGGATGAGTGCGCCCGCGTCAATGAACGCGGTTTCATTGATTTCGATTACATCAGGATAATCGCCGGAAGCGATCATAACGCCCACTTTCTGATTCCGATCCCCTACCAAAATGTCCCATTTGAAGGTGACATTCAATTTTTCTTTCAATAGTTTATAGAACTTATTATTCGCAGGAGGCTGCTGGCGCTGAGCCTGGGTAAACACCGAAATTTCAATCGGATAATTTGGATCGCCGGAAGCCGCCCCTTGATCAGTCTTACCGCCGCCGAAAACCAGAACGGCAGCACAGAAAAGTAAGATTACAATCATTATTTTTTTCATGATACTTCCTCCTAAAAATTTTTTATGGTCGTACAACCATTTAGGACAGTATCAGGGGATTCTTTTAATCTGTCAAGTAAAATAATATATATCAATAAAACTGATACATAAACCCCATACATACCGGTCTGTCCGGGCCTTGTTACCGTTCCGTTTTTATGATATATATCAACCATGCAAAAAAACGGCCCCCAGGCGCTGGTCATCAATTCTTCCCGGGATGCCAAGCTCCTCAAAGCCCTTGCCTCCGATGTCCGGGTACGTATCCTTGAGTTGCTCCAAAACCAGGAACTCAATGTAACGGAAATCGCAAAGCGGCTTTCCCTGCCCCAATCCACCGCCGCCACCAGCATTCTTCAGCTTGAGGATTCGGGCCTTATCGAAAGCCGCACCGCCAACGGCGTCAAAGGGGGGCAGAAGGTTTGTTCTTCGCGGTACAAGGAGATACTCATCACCTTTAATCCCGCCGCGGCGCCGGAAAACAACAATATCGAGGTGGAAATGCCCGTGGGGCTCTACACCTCTTACGAAGTGTCCGCTCCCTGCGGACTTTGCAGCCGGGACGGCATTATCGGGTATCTGGATGTTCCGGGCGCCTTCTTTTCCCCAAACCGGATCAAGGCTTCCTTGGTCTGGTTTGAAAAGGGCTATGTGGAATATAAATTCCCCAATAACGCGCTTTACGCCAACAAAGAAAAAGAACTGGAAAAGCTTGAGCTGTCCATGGAAATATCTTCGGAGGTTCCGGGCACGGATAAAAAATGGCTTTCTGATATTTCGGTCTGGATCAACGAGGCGGAGATCGGCATCTGGACCTCTCCGGGGGATTTCGGCGACCGCCG
>JAISQR010000212.1 GCA_031274035.1 Treponema sp.
TAGGTATGCTTGTAAGTGACGTTTGCAAAGACAATGATCTGCCGTATTATTATGGTGCTGGCACGTTGACATATGTAGGTTGCGCATTGATATATTAAACCGTTAGTTTAAGGGTGAAACAATCATATCTGATTGAAAAGGGCCTTAAGGGGCCGCCCGGTACGGTTCATCCGGAAGGCGTATTACCTGAAATTCCCCTTCCAAAAACGCCGCTGTTCTGAGAAGCTGGGAAGCGATACCCGCGGAACCGTGGTAGTAACCCAGGTCCGCGCCAATCTTATCCGGGCTGGTCCGCATAAATACCTGATACCAGACCGCCGTATTTCCATTGTAATTGGCGCTTCCAAGGATCACCTTGGCGCTCCGCAACGCATAGTCCAAGTACTTCTGTTCCCCTGTCTCCAAGTGCAGCCCCAGAAAATGGTTGATAAAACCCGCGGTTCCGCAGCACATACAATGAACATCCCAATAGCCCGCGGAATGATATTCCGGCGCACCGGTACCGACAATACCCTCCGCGAGAGAAGTGTAAAAATCCCGATACTTTTTGTTTCCCGTAAGCCGGTGAAGGAGTACAAAGATCCGGGAAGAACCTACCGGGCCATGGCAGAACCCGAGGTAATGAATCCCCCCGGTATTTTCAGGCTGCCAGTAGGGTATGAGCCTGCCCGTCTCCCCCACCGGCGTTGAAATGGAAACAAGATAGTCCGCCGCCTTTTCCGCCGCTTCAAGAAACTTTTTATCCCCAGTTTCTTCGTAGACCCGGGCAAAGACATAGCCGTAACCGCTGACCCCGTAAGCAAAGCCCGGAAAGAATGACTCGGTGGCGCCGCCGCTGAAATCCTTGAGGGGATTTGCAAGCCCCTCGAAACGGTACTTACCGTTTCCGGTATCAACTTCCGTGGCGGCAACGGCCAGGGCGCCCCTGCGGGCAATCTCCTTCCATTCGGGACGTTTGAAATAAGCGGCGGCATAAAGAAGAAACAGAATTGTTCCGCCGTCCTGGTTAATTCCCGAATAGCCTGACCATTTCAGGCCACCCGCGGTTTCCTCCGCCGCCCCGGCAATTCCTTCGCAAAGCTTCAGCGCCGCTTCCTCGTAGCGCTTGCCGCCGCCCGCCCGGTAAAGCTGAAGCAGAGAAAATGCAATGCCCCCTACACCGCCTACATAGAATGCCCATTCATTTTTGCTGTAGGGTTTTATTTTGGAAAAATCCCCCATGTATGTATAGCGCCAGTTATTTTGTTCCAGTTGGGCCAGGATGTAATCCGCTCCGGCCGCCGCGTCATCCAGGTAGGACTTGTCCTTTGTGTAATCATAGAGTTCTGTAAAGTAGAAAATGATCCCCGCGGAACCGCTGTAAAAGTCCAGGAGAGGTTTTTTTCCCGCCTTCTGATCTTCCGGTGTGTTCCAATAGATTCCCCTGCCGTCTTTGACGGAATTCTTTCTTAAATATTCCGCCGCGGCTTTTGCGATATTGAGGTAATCCGCCGCCGCCGGTTCCCGCCCCAGAGGCGCCTGGTTAATATCCGGCCGGGGCAGGGAATGTCTTTCTGATACCGGGTTGCTCATGATTCTCCTATAGGTTATTGAACAGGTCTTCCACAATGGTTAAACCGCCGCGGTAACCCGCATAAGTTCTGTTAAGAACGAGAATATCGGTCATCGGGAATGTCATCACATGACATTGAATTCCGAGTTCCAGGGCGACTTCCCGTTCCAGGGATGATCCGATAAGCAAGGTTATTCCTTCGTACTCCTTGATCTTCTTCCGTATGTCGTAATAGTCCGAAAAGAAAAAGACATCCGGCGGATTTGCGTATTCCAGGGTCTGAATAGTTTTGGTTATATACTCCTTCTCTGTGCCCCGCCAAATGGGTTCCGTTATGATAGCGACCGACGGAGTCATGGAAAAGTCATCGGCCAGGAATTTTGTTATGGCGATTGCCGTGCCGGATTCCGCGGCAACGGCAAATTTTTTCCACGAGAGGCCGCCGATGACGCTTTCATAGTAGCCGTAGAGATAGGCTTCTTCTTCCTGAACCACCTTCTCCACACGTTCATGATCCAGTTCCAGGGCTTCCCCTACTCCCCGCACAAACGCGCTGGTCTGGGTTGCGCCTATGGGTACGCCGGGGAAACGGATGGATTTTACGCCGAATTTATCGTTCATGTCTTTGGAAAAAGTTTTCAGCAGCCAGGGATTAACAATAATGTTAAGGGCAGCTTTCCCCGCGGAACGCACCTGCTCAATGCCCTGTCCCCCTGAAAAGAAGGTGTTTACCTCCAGACCCAGCTTACGCAAAATCCGGGTCAGTTCTTCAAAAGAACCGAGCCAATGGGGATCGTGGAAAGGAAAGATCCCCACAAGATTTACCAGATTCGGAATTTTTTCCGAGGGTTTTTCGATGATATGATCGGTGAATGACTTAAAGGCGATCTCGTATCCGTAAAAGGAGTCGCCGGCAAAACCCGGAGTCGGTATCGGATAGATCGGATAACCCTTTTCATGATATTCCTTGACCACGCTTTCAATATCATCACCGATAATGCCCGCGGTGCAGCCGGTTAAAACAAAAAACGCGTCGGCGTCGATGATCTCCAAGGAACCGTCAATTTCGTCCCGGAGTTTTTGTTCGCCGCCAAACACAACTTCCCGATCAAGCATGTTGGAACAGGGAATGGATACGGAAGATACGAAGGTGGATCCCTTGAGGCCCGCCTGTCCGCTTTCACCGGCGGTTGTCTGCATACAGCAGCCGGGACCGGAATGATAAATAGGGCAAATGCGCTGCATAGCGGACAAAACGGCGTTGACCCCGCCGAGAACACAAGTTCCCCGGGGCATTTCAGTAATTATGGACATAGTTTCCTCCTAGAATTCCTTGATGAATTTAAACGCGTCCTGTTCATACCAGGACTGCTTGTACGGCAGCTTTGCATAACGGGAAATTTTCCGGTTAAAGCCGGGATTTCTCATCTGCTCCACAATTTTATTGCCCAGGTAAAGGATCCCGTCATAACCCATGGTTGCCCGTTTCGGATCGAGGACATGGGTAGTAGGAAGCCCAAAGTGGGCGGCCCACGCGCCAACCCCAATAAAGAGATCCGGCTTCAGTTTATTGACAAGGTTTACCTGTTCAAACGGCTGCATGTTGGCCACATCCACCACATAGTTCTTGTGCATGGTATTCAGATATTCAATATCAATTTGGGCATCCAGATCATAGGTCGGCGTTTCCAAGCCCACAAGTTCCATGCCGAAATCGTTTATAAGCGCCGCCGCCGCGAAAGAGCGTCCGGTTCCCCCGCAGATGAAAACCCGCTTTCCGGCAAGTTTTTCCTTTATGTATCCCAGCTGCGGCAATACCCGCTCATGTTCTTTTTCAACATATTCCCGGGCAATATCGCCTTTACCGATGAGGTCCGCAATACCCAGAAACCATTTGTCCGTGTTCCGCACTCCAATGGGCATGACCGTGTGGGCAAAAGGTATACCATACGTTTCGTCCAGTTCCTTCATAAACTCGTCGGCAAAAACCTTACAGATCGCCGTCGATGCTTCGGCGCCGGTGATCTTCCGTATCTTTTCCAGAGACGAATAAAAAGGAATGTAATTGACCTTTACACCCAGAAGTCCGAGCATGCGTTCAATTTCAAGCTGATCTTTGTAACTGATGGAAGTAGGCGCAAAAAGATTGATAAGTCCCTTTTCTTTGGGCTGGGGATCTTGGGGGAGAAGATACTTCTGGATGGCTATAAAGGCGGCGTCAAATCCCGAAGCGCAGATCTTGGAGCGGAAACCGTCGCAGTGAATAGGCACAAGAATCGGCGTATATCCCGGCTGAAGGTCCGCAATTATGGCATCCACATCATCGCCAATAATACCCGACGCGCAGGAAGTAAAAATAAAAATAAGTTTCGGACTGTAGCGTTCGGCGGCGGCGGCCACGGCTTCCCGCAGTTTTTTTTCGCCGCCATGAATAATGTCATCCTGATCAAGATTGGTGATAAAAATCCTGGGGTTTTTGATAAGATGTATCCCCCGGTGGGCTTGGCCGACACGGTAGCCGTCGGCGCCCATGCTTACACATCCGGCGCAGCCCTGAGGCGCATGGATGATAAAGGCGGAGTCCTCCAGGGAAAGCACCGCACTGATACTATTTATCTGCTGACATTGCAGCCCCTGACTGAATGAACGGTCGGCGTTCTTGATGCATTTCTTGTCAAAATCATTGGCAAGATCGCAGCCTGTACCTCCGAGATCATTGTACGTATACGGACGTGACTCCCGAATTCCTGAATATGCTCGCGGCATAAAATCCTCCTCTCTAAAGATTTTTTAGCTTTTCAAAACCCGCTGGTTTTGAAAAGCCGCTTTATATAAAAGCCCTGGCAAGCTGCCGGAGCTGTTATTTTCCGTACCCTATATTTCATACTCATCATCAAGGTCCATCATACCGTACTCAAGAAGCAGATTTTCAAGCGCTTCCTGGGAAATAGGCGTGGGAATGACAAATTGATCATTGGTTTCAATGCTTTGAGCCAGACTGCGGTATTCCCCAGCCTGTGTGGAATCAGGCTTATACTCAATAACGGTTTTGCGGCGTATCTCGGCCCGCTGGACAATGTTGTTCCTGGGCACATAGTAGACGAGATGGGTGCCAAGCGCCTTTGCAAAAGCCCGCAGAAGATCAAGCTCGTGGTCCACGTTGCGGCTGTTGCAGATGATTCCTCCCAAGCGGACTTCGCCTTTGGAAGCGTATTTCGCAATGCCCTTGGATATATTGTTTGCCGCATAGAGAGCCATCATTTCCCCGGAGGCGACGATGTATATTTCCTTTGCCTTGCCTTCCCGAATGGGCATGGCGAACCCACCGCAGACCACGTCGCCCAGTACATCATAAAAAACATAATTGAGGTCTTCGGTATAGGCGCCGAGATTTTCGAGCATGTCTATCGATGTGATAATACCCCGGCCGGCGCAGCCGACACCCGGTTCGGGACCGCCTGACTCCACGCACCTGATACCGCCGAAACCAATCTTGACGAGATTCTCAAGGGTAACTCCCTGCCTATTATCCCGCACTGTATCAAGAACTGTTTTTTGGTGCATACCGCCGAGCAGAAGACGGGTGGAATCGGCTTTGGGATCACAACCCACAACCATAATTTTTTTTCCCAGTTCAGCAAGTCCGGCGGTAAGGTTCTGGGTTGTTGTCGATTTGCCTATTCCCCCCTTGCCGTAGATCGCTACCTGACGAAGATGTTCTGCCATGTTTAGTTTTCCTCCTATAATAAATTCTCTAGAACACAATCTGGCGGTCCCTTACGGAAACGCCCTCATTACTCAACGGATTATGACATGCCGCAAAATGACCGCTCCCGTCATCTCTCAGCGCCGGGCTGCTTTCGGTACATTTCTTTGTGCAGTACCCGCAGCGGTTTGCAAATTTGCATCCTTCCTCTGTCCTCGGCCCCGAATCGATCAGATCGGGAAGTACAATTTTTTCCGACAGACGCTGGCTTTCAAGTTCGGGGTCAGGGATGGGCACGGATGAATAGAGGGCCTTTGTATA
Organism: Treponema sp.; assembly: GCA_031274035.1. Lineage (GTDB taxonomy): Bacteria > Spirochaetota > Spirochaetia > Treponematales > Breznakiellaceae > JAISNI01. The sequence continues at coordinate 5,580 of JAISQR010000212.1, forward strand.
AGGATGCAGGGGATTGTAATAAATTTCATCCGATGACGCCAGTTCCACCAGATTACCGAGGTACATTACCGCCACACGATCCGAAACAATGCGCACCATCGAAAGATCGTGGGCCACAAACATATAGGTAAGGCCGAGTTTCTTCTGCAGTTCCATGAGCAGATTTACAATCTGGGCCTGGATTGAAACGTCCAGGGCGGAAATGGGCTCGTCCAGAAGGATAAAGCTGGGCTGCACCGCCAATGCCCGGGCAATCCCTATGCGCTGTCTCTGCCCGCCTGAAAATTCATGGGCATAGCGGCTCCTGTGTTCGGCCCCCAGGCCTACAAGTTCAAGATAATGACAGACCTGCTCATCCCTTTCCTTTTTGCTGCCCGCAAGATGGTGAATTTCAATGCCTTCGGCGATAATGTCTCCAACGGTCATGCGGGGATCCAGGGAGGAATAGGCATCCTGAAAAACCATCTGTATATCCTTGTTAAAGGATTTTTTCTCGTTTCCTTTCAGCGTATGAACGTTTTTTCCACGGTAATACACGGTTCCGTAAGTCTGGGTGTAAAGGCCGATAAGGGTACGCCCGCAGGTAGTTTTACCGCAGCCAGATTCCCCTACAAGGCCGAGGGTCTCGCCTTCGTAAATATCAAAAGACACATTGTCTACCGCCCGCAGATTACCCCGGTTTGTCTTGTAATAACGGCTTAAATTTTCAATATGAAATAAAGTTTGCTTTTCCATGATTATCCTATAAGGCCGCGTCTTCCAGCGATTGCAGCCAGCACGAAAGGGTATGACCGCTGCCGTACGCGACGGGTTCGGGCTGCTGTTCCACGCAGATATTCATGCAATGTTTGCACCGGGGAGCGAACGCGCAACCCGCAGGCGGGACCGCCAGATCGGGAGGCGTGCCTATTATATAAGGCAGGGGTTCCTTGTTTGCCATGGTCATTCTGGGAACGCTGGCAAGAAGGGCCTTTGTATAAGGATGCTGGGAATGATAAAAAATATTCGATGTCGATCCGCTCTCGACGATCTTTCCCGCATACATGACATAAACCCGCTCGGCAATGCCCGCAACAATACCGAGATCGTGGGTTATAAGAATAATGGAAGTTTTTGTCTCCCGGTGCAGTTCCCGGAGCAGTTCTATGACCCGGCTCTGAATCGTAACATCCAGGGCCGTGGTCGGCTCGTCGGCAATAAGCAGTTTGGGACGGCAGGAAAAGGCAATGGCTATCATCACCCGCTGCCGCATACCCCCGGACAGTTCATGGGGGTATTGACGGGAACGCCGTTCAGGATCATCAATGCCGACTTTTCCGAGTATCCTTACCGCTTCAACCATAGCTTCATTTCTTGAAATGCTCCGGTGGACAAGAATGTTTTCAACAATTTGCCGCCCTATTCTCATTGTCGGATTCAGCGCCGAAAGGGGATCCTGAAACACGATGGAACATTCCCCGCCAAGGTAGTTCTGCCGGCGTTTACCGCTGAACGACAAGACATTTTCGCCGTTAAAATCAATTTTACTGCCCGTCTTTATTTCACCGGCAGGTTTTTTTATGAGCCCGAGAATCGACCGGGCCGTAACGGATTTCCCGCAGCCTGATTCACCGACAATGGCGACGATTTCGTTTTCCCCCACGGAAAAAGAAACATCCCGAACCGCACGGATCTCTCCGGCGTAGGTGTGATACGAGACCCGCAAATTTTCAACCTTCAATAATTCCGCCATATTATCTCCGCAGCCTCGGATCCAGGGCATTACGCAGCCCGTCGCCCAAAAGGTTAAAAGCAAGAACGGTAAGGCAGAGGATCAAACAAGGAAAGAAAAGCTGATGAGGGGAAAAATCCATGTGAACCTGTCCGGAAGCGATCAGCGTACCGAGGCTTATATTCGGCGGCTGAAGGCCGAGGCCCACAAAACTGAGGCCCGATTCGATAAAGATATAGGTTGGAATGCTGCAGGTAAGATTCACAATGATGATCCCAACCGTATTCGGCAAAAGGTGCTTCAAAATAGTTCTAAAGGAAGACGCGCCTATTACCTCCGCCGCAAGTATGTACTCTATTTCCCTTAGCTGCATGACTTGGCCGCGGATCTGCCGGGCCGTACCGCACCAGGATGTTACGCTGATGGCGACGAGGAGAGAAAAAACACCGTTTCCCAGAACCATCATGATAATCATGGTTACCAGCAGGGAAGGCACGGCGGAGATGATTTCGATTACCCGCATCACCGCGATATCAATGACGCCGCCGAAGTAACCCATGATGCCGCCGATCAGGGAACCCGCGACTATCTGAATGAAACCGCAGACCAGGGCGACAATCAGGGAAACCCTGAGACCAAGCCAGAGATTGGAAAACAGATCCCGGCCCATATCATCGGCGCCGAACCAGAACTGGGCGCTTATACCCTGATTTTTCGCCTTGGCGTTGATTCTCGTATAATCAAGGCCCCGAAGGGATGAACCGAAAACGGCCAAAAAGAAAAACAAAATAATCAGGACAAGGGAAACCATCGCCACCGGATTGCGGCGGAGCCGCTGCCATGCATCGGCAAAATAACTTATTGACGGTCGGGCAATTTTTTCAGCACCAAGGCTCTGGGGAACCGCTTTTTGAAACTTTATGTCCGACATTCCTACCGCTCCCTGGTCCCGCTGATGCGGATTCTTGGATCCACCAGCCGGTATAAAATATCCGTAACAAAAATTACCACAAGCAAAAGCATTGATATAAACACCGTCAGCCCCAGCACCATGGAAAGATCCCGCTGACTAACCGCGTTAACATAGTAAAAACCCAGCCCGGGAATGGAGAACACCGATTCAATAAAAAACGAACCGGTAACGCACATCGCCGCCGTCATGGGCAGATAGGTGATGATGGGCACAAAGGAATTACGCAGAACATGGCGGAAAATTACCGCGCCCTGTGTAAGGCCCTTGGACTCGGCGGTAAGAATATAGTCCTGACCGATAACATCCAATATGGAAGATTTAAGCAGCCGGGCGTAAAAAGCCGTATAACCGAAAGAACCTGCCAGGGTGGGCAGAATGGTCGATTTGAACCCGTTCCAGCCTATGATGGGCAGACCCGTAAAAGAACCGGCCAGAAGTTTCTGCAAGAGAAGGGCCAGCACAAGCTGGGGTATGGATGTTGCCAGAACCGCAAAAGTAATAACCAGATAATCGGGCCAGGAACCGTTTTTTACCGCGGAAATGACGCCGAAGAGAAGTCCCAGGCTTACCCCCAGAAACACCTGCTGGAGACCGAGTTGGGCGGAAACAGGCAGTTTCGCCTTGATGATGGACTGTACCGTATCGCCCTCGTAAACAACGGACATCCCAAAATCACCCCGGAAAAGTCCCTCTATGGTGATGAAATAACGGGTAAGCAGCGGCTTGTCAAAAGCGTACTTTTTCAACAGTTCCGCAACTACCGTTGGCGGCATATTGATAGTCCGCGCCATTATGGGATTACCGGGGATGGAATTAACAAGAAAGAAAGTCGCGGTGATGATGATAAATAGTGTCAGGAGCATGAGCGCGAATTTCTTTAATGAATATTTCAGCAGATCCACGGTTTACCTCGTTTAGTGTTCCAGAATATATGCCCGGGAAAATTCATAGGGCGTGGAAATTGACGGAAAATGAAGATTCCTTACATAGGACTGGACAAAATAGTCAAGCTGCCCGTAATAGATAGGCATAACCTGGAAGTCCTCGGCTATCAATTTTTTCTCCGCCGCGGCATAGATTTCCGCCCTCTGCCGGGTATCGGTAACGCCGTTAAGGGAAGCAATAATGGCGTCATATTCCGGGGAATTATAACCGCCGAAATAAATAGAAGCTCCAACACTATGATCCCAGATACGCAGCCAGTGCAGGGGATCGTTGAAGTCAGTTGTGATGTTGTTACTTATGGAAAGATCATACTGATCTTCCATAATCTTTTGCATATTAAGCCCCCGGTCGGCAACAATTTCAGTTTCGATATGGATGCCGAGCTTATCTTCCCAAGTCTGCTGTAGATATTGCTGCATAACCTTCTGGGCCTGTACGGTTTCGTAGGTAAGAACCTTGAGGGTTATTGAATCGAGACTGCCGGAATAGTTTTCTTCCCGCAAACCTTCCTGAAAGAGGGCCCGCAGGGACGCGGTATCGTTTACATACCGCGCTGAAAGTCCGGTCAGAGGTTCAGGAATAAGCTCCCGTACGGGCCTTCCGTCAAGACTCAAGCCCTTGGGGAAAAGGCCGTAGGCCGGAACCTGAAGGCCGTTAAAGGCAAGCTCCACCAGTTCCTCCCGGTCAACGGCCAGGGAAAGGGCCTGGCGTATCTTTGTATTGCCGGTCAGCCCGGATATGCCCCCGCTGGCGGGGAAATCAATACGGATGGTACGGCCGCCGAAACGTTCCAGTTGTACGATAGCGCCGCTGTCGGCCCGCTGTTTCCAGCCCGCGAAATAATCCGCCGCACCGGCCACCGCATCCAACTGTTGATTGTTAAAAAGCTGGGCTCTGGTGGAGTCTTCGTCCACAACCACAAGACGCACCGTATCAAGCTTGACATTGGCGGCATCCCAATAGGCCGGGTTTTTTTTCAGGGTGATGCTGGTACCTTTTTCCCAGGCGGAAACCTTAAACGGCCCGTTGCTGAGCGTTTTTTCAGGACTACTTCCCCAAGACTCGTCGCTATTGTCGCCGATTTTATCCAACCGTACCGGAAAATATACCGGCACCGACAATTTACTGAAAAAATAAGGGGTAACCGCTTCCAGCGTAATTTCCAGGGTCTTGTCATCCACGGCCCTTACACCGACCTTATCCGCCGTTACCTCTTTTCGTTGAAATGCCCTTACATTTTTTATATCTTCCACCTGACCGGCATAGGAAAAAGCATTTTCCGGCGTAATCAGGCGGATAATCGCGTCCACATACTGGTCGGCAGTAACCGGTTGTCCGTCTTCCCAGGCATGATCCCGGAGTTTGAATGTGTATACCAGGCCGTCCACGGAAACCGTATAGGATGCCGCTCCCGCCAGTTCCAGTTTTTCAAAACCGTTTTCGTCGGTTACCACCCGGAAAAGCCCCTCGTTAATATGGTTAATCACGAGCCACTCATTGATCATGGTTGACCGTTGGGGGTCCAGATTCCAGAAACGGTTATCCACCAGCAGGGTCAGTTCCTGTGCTGCCGCGAGTTTTTCCGAAACCGACCCCGTAGAAACAGCCGCTTGCGCCGGTTTTCCGCAGGAAGGTAACAAGACACCCGCGATCAACAAAACAGCCAGGACCAGGGGGATACTCTTAAAGCGCGTCATTTTGCTCATTTCATTTCCTTTTAGTAAACATAGAAAATACACGTATTTTCTATGAATAATTACACTGTATTTACTATTTCAAATCTTGTCAACAGAAAAACCCTGACCCGGCAACGCCGGACCAGGGTAAGGAGGAAAATGGTCAATGTTCGAGGACATAAGCCCTTGAGTATTCATAGGGCGAGCAGAGTGAAGTAAAGTGGAAATTCTTCACATAGGGATGTATAAAATACTCAAGCTGGCTGTAATAGATGGGGGCAACCTGCCAGTCCTCGGCAAGCAGCTTTTTCTCTGCCGCGGCGTAGATTTCCGCCCTTTGCCGGGTATCGGTAACGCCGTTAAGGGAAGCCAGAATCGCATCGTATTCCGGGGACTCATACCTGCCGAAATAAATGATCACCCCCCTTGCGGCACTCCATATACTCAGCCAGTTCAACGGATCGTTATAATCCGTACTGAGGTTGTTACCTATGGAAATATCATACTGGTTTTCGATCATTTTGGTGTAGGTAAGTCCCCCGTCGGTAACAAGATCAATATTGATATGAATACCGAGCTTGGTTTCCCAGGTTTGTTTCAGATATTCCTGCATAACCTTGAGGGATTGCAGGGTATCGGTGGTAAAAACCTGTAGGGTAACCGAATCAAGGCTGCCGGAGTAGTTTTCTTCTCTAAGCCCCTCCCGGAAAAGGGCTTGAAGGGCGGCGGTATCATTGACATACCTGGCCGAAAGCTCAGTCAGGGGTTCGGAGATAAATTCCCGCACGGGTCTTCCGTCAAGACTCAAGCCTTTGGGAAAAAGCCCATAGGCCGGGACCTGGAGGCCGTTAAAGGCAAGGTCCACCAGTTCCTGCCGGTCAATGGCCAGGGAGAGGGCCTGGCGTATCTTTTTATTCCGGGTCAGTCCGGTTATACCGCCCGTGAAGGGGAAGTCCAG
>JAISQR010000297.1 GCA_031274035.1 Treponema sp.
GGAAAGGTAGCCGTTAAGGTTCATACCGGGGAGCCGGGGGGAAACAACTTCCTCAAACCCGCCTTTATCGCCTCCCTGGTGCGGAACGTAAACGGTACTATCGTGGAAAGCAACACCGCGTATGGCGGGAGGCGGGCAAGCACCGCCATGCACAGGCAGGTTGCTATTGACCACGGTTTTACCGCCATTGCAACGGTGGATATTCTGGATGAAGAGGGGGATACCGCCCTGCCGGTAACCAACGGGAAAAACCTCTCGGAAAATTATGTCGGTTCCCATTACCTCAATTATGATTTTCTTGTTATCCTTACCCACTTCAAGGGACACGCCATGGGCGGTTTCGGCGGGTCGATCAAGAATATGTCCATCGGGATTGCCTCCGCCTCCGGGAAAAGCTGGATTCATTCGGCGGGTAAAAGCAGGACAAGCCCCTGGGGAGGGCCGCAGAACCCCTTCCTTGAATCCATGGCGGAGGCGGCAAAATCCGTTGCCGACGACAAGGGGGAAAACATTCTCTATATCAACGTGATGAACCGCCTGTCGGTGGACTGCGATTGCGATAGCAGCCCCGCCGAACCGGATATGCACGACATCGGCATCCTTGCTTCCCTTGATCCGGTGGCGCTGGACAAAGCCTGTGTTGACCTCGTGTACGCCGCCCCCGACGGCGCCTCGCTTATTAGGCGCATAGAATCCCGCAACGGGCTTTTAACCCTAACCCATGGGGCACAGATTGGGTTGGGCAGTCTTGAGTACGAATTGGTCCCTATTGAATGACATCGATGATTGAAATAATCAAACGGGAGTGGGTGTATCTCTGGTACTATTTTTCCCTCCAGTTAAGCCAGATAGCCGGCTACTGGATTTTGGGGATGGTGTTAGGATCGCTTATCTCCGTATTCGGCAAGGAGAAGATACACCGCCTCTTTGCCAAAATGCAGGGTAAGAAGTGGGGAGTGTTGGGGATCATTCCCGCTTCGCTTATCGGTATCGCTTCCCCCCTTTGTATGTACGGGACGATACCGATTGCCGCCTCATTCGCCGGTAAGGGGATGGAGGAGGATTGGATCGCCGCCTTTATGATGTCCTCCATCCTGCTCAATCCCCAGCTTCTTATTTACAGCGCCGCCCTTGGGCCGGTTGCTTTGGCGGTGAGATTTACCAGTTGCTTTCTCTGCGGCTGTACGGCGGGGTTTTTAGTTCGTGTTTTTTACAAGAAAAAGAGCTATTTTGATTTCTCCGGTTTTAGCGAAGAAAATTCCGCGAGTTTTGCGAAGCAAAACTCGAATGCAAGCCCTAGGGCTTGCAACGATATAGACCCCAATCTTTTTCTGCGCTTCCTTAAAAACCTGGGACGGAACATCAAAGCGACCGGCCTTTACTTTTTGATTGGCATTGTCCTTTCCGCTGTTTTCCAGCGCTATGTGCCGGAGGAAACGACCGCCGCCCTTTTCGGGAAAAACCGAGGCTTCGGCCTTCTCATGGCCGCTACCATCGGCGTACCCCTGTATATGTGCGGAGGGGGCACTATTCCGCTCTTGCAGCAATGGCTCGCCTCCGGTATGACCATGGGTTCCGCCGCCTCGTTTATGATAACCGGCCCGGCGACAAAAATTACCAACCTTGGGGCGATGAAGATCGTTTTGGGCATAAGGCATTTTGTGTTCTACCTTGCCTTTACCGTTCTTTTTGCCCTATTGAGCGGTTTTCTTGTGGATTGTATCATGATCGGAAGTTAAAATGAAAATTTTTTTCATGTCAAAAGCGATATTTTTTGTATGGAGGCAAACATGGAACTCAACGCACAAAATCAGCCGGGCGGCAAGGTACTTGTCGCGTATTTCTCGTGGAGCGGAAACGCTCGCGTCCTTGCCGGACAAATAGCGGAGGAAGCCTCGAACCAGGGCTTCGGCGCGGATTTGTTCGAGATAAAGACAGCAACGGCCTATCCCGACGCCTACAATGAATGCATTGAGGCGGCCAAGCAGGAACAGAACAGCAACGCCCGTCCCGCGCTTTCCGGCGGCGCCAATTTGGCGGCCAACATGGCGCAATACGGTACGGTCGTCCTGTGCTATCCGAACTGGTGGGGGACTTTACCGATGGGGGTTTTTACCTTTCTTGAAGCCTACGATTTTGCCGGCAAAACCATATATCCCCTGGTTACCCACGGTGGCAGCCGTTTTGGCCGCAGCCTCGACGACATAAAGAAACTGTGCCCCCGCGCCGTTATCGGCGAGGGGCTTTCCGTTAGTGCCTATGGCACTAATCCGAAGGACGCCGCCAAGGTAACAGCGCCGAACAGGGATGTTACGGCGTGGCTTAAAAAAGTTCTTCCGTAGGACAGGCTCACCGGATCGCCTGCCTTTTATGGGCGGGCTACGAACAATCGGAATGGTGAAATAATTTGAGCCGCCGGTTACGGTAAGGGCTGCGATAAAAGGGCTTCTTCGGTCCGGCGGGTTAAGAATTTGGACGGATTTGCATTGTTTTGTCATAGTATCTCCCTTTCATGTGAAAGTATGTAAAAATATGCAAAAAAGATCACTCCGGCACTGGACTATTATTAAAAAACGGTATATTATTAAATAAAATATTTTTTTCAAGGAGTATATTTCATGGCCAAATCAAAAGCCCAGACCCCAGGCTCCGTCCTTCAATCATTTATGGACGAGTATCAGCTTAATCCCAATAAATTGGGAAAAGAAATCAAACTGAACCAAACATCACTCAGGGGCATCATCAACGGTAAAATGAAGGTAAGCGTACCTGTAGCCCTCCGCCTTGCCAAATACTTTGGCAACGCCGCCCAATACTGGGTAGACCTGCAAATTCAGCAGGAATTTACCGATGCCGCCAAGGACGGCGAACTATCGGCAATCCTTAAAAGCATATCAAAAGCGAAAAAGCCCGCCCCCGCCCCAAAAGCGCCGGCATCCGCCGCCAAAAAGTCCCCCAAGGCCAAGTCTCCCAAGGCAGCCGCCAAGGCAGCTAAGGAAACCCTCAAGTCCAAAACCGCCGTGGTCGTGAGGAAACCCCGCAAAGCCAAAGCCCCATTAGCGGAAGCCGCTCTCCCGGAACAACCCGTCTACCAGCCCCAACTAACCGAACAAACAGAATCCTAACGATACCCCCCTCCCGCTTATCATTTTCGTAAATCAGGCGGGGGGGCAGTGAAAATCGGTGAAAATCCGTAGACAAAATTGTTGACCTTGCATAAGGCGTAGTTCATAGATTCATCGCGTCTATCCGTTCCTGCTTTTCCTGCCGGCTGGTACGGGTGTAAATCCGGGTGGTTTCAATGGAATTATGCCCTAAGATGTCCGCAAGTTCCACGATGTCGTGATAGTGGGCAAGGTAGGACCGGGCAAAATAATGACGGAAATTGTGGGCGTGGACCTTTTCTTCCGGTACGCCGGCGTGTTTGGCAAGCTGTTTCATATCCCGCCATATCCAGGCTTTGTCAAGCATGATGCCGGGGTCTCTGCCATGAAAAATAACCTTCTGTATGTTCCGTTCCCGGCAATACTCCCGCAGGGCCAGGCAGAGATTCTTGGGTATGATAATTTCCCGGATCTTCTCCTTGCCGATAACTTCTGTTTTTCCGGTTTTGAGCACCTCCGCCGTGATATACTGCAGTTCCCCTATGCGGATGCCGCTGGAAGCGAGAACCCGTATAAGGTAATACAGCCGCAGTTTTTTCCGGGCCAGGGCGGTATCAAGCAGACTGGTATATTCCGATTCGGTCAAAACATTATTCAGGCTGGTTTTGCGCTGTATTTTCAGCGTCTTTGCCCGCAGATCGTCCCTTTTGAGGAAAGTAAAATAATTATTCAGCGAAATAAGATACGAATTAACGCTTGAGGGCTTGTATTTGGAGATAAGATAGTCCTTATACGCAAAAACATCCAATTTGGTGATAGCGGAAGGGTCCCTTTGAAGAAATCCGATAAACTGGTCCACGTCCCTGATGTATTTTTGCTTGGTTACCCTGGATTTTTCCTGTACCTGCAGCCATTCCTTATAGACGATCGTTTCCGGGGCTAAGGTATCTTTCATTGATATGACAATTTTCTACAACAATAGATAGACGATGTCAAGCAAAATTTTCGATTTTTTTCAAAATTTTGAGAAAAATTCTTACCTTGGAAAGTCAATCCGCGGCAATCTTTTGTTTTATATCGAAGTAACAAGACAAGCGTATAAAAAATCATACTAATAATTGGTTTTGCCCCGTCCATGGTTCAATTATTAACAATATATTGTTGTATAACATAGATATGAATATAACAAAGAAATTATTAAGGGTGAACGAGTTTAGCCGTCCGGGCAAAAAACTCGCGGAAAAAAAGGCGCTTATCCTGCATTGGGTAGGGGTAGGCGGTCAAAGGGCGTTAACGGTGTGGGAGTATTTTGAATACGCCTGCGTCAAGGAACAAAAGTACGCTTCCGCCCATTACTGTGTTGATCTTGACGGCGGGGTTTACCAGTTTATTCCCGATGACGAAGTAGCCTATCATTGCGGTTCATCCCAAAATGATCCCAAAAGCGGAAAAATATATACCGATTGGGCAAGGGATGTATTCGGTAAATACGCGGAGGACCCCAAGGGGAATTCCCCCAACAACGCTTCAATCGGAATAGAATTATGCGTTATTGATAACCAGGGAAACTTTGCCCCCGAGACCCTTCAGTCGGCGGCGGAGTTGACCGCCCGGTTATGCCAAACCTGGCGGATTCCCCTTGAACGGGTGGGAACCCATAACATGGTGGTCGGATGGAAGGATTGTCCCCGGTTGTGGACCAGGTTTCCTGACCAATTCAGCGCCTTTAAGGAACGGGTAGGGAATTTAATGACGAGGTAAAAGGACGCTTAATTCCTGGAGGGTTATTTCCGCGGATACGTTGTGTCCGTAAACAGGAAAAGCGCGGGCTATTTTGGAGGATATATGTCGGACAAATTAAACGGGCTGGGAAAGGGTCTCGGCGGGCTGGGGGGTTCCCTCGACGGGCTGGGGGACGGCCTCGGCGGGCTGGGGGACCTTGGCGGGCTGGTGGACGGCCTCAAGGGGTCTGGGAAGATCGAGCTGTCGGGGGACCTGTTCTTAAAGTCCTGCCACGGCAAATACCTTTCGGCCCAGCCGGACGGTTCCGCCGCCTGGGACAGAGAGGCCGCAAAGGAATGGGAAAAAATTCATTCGGAAATTCTGGCCGACGGAAAGGCGATAATTAAGTCTTATTTTAAGCGATATTTATCCGCCCAGCCCGATGGTTCGGTGCAGTGGAACCGGGATAAGGCGCTTCAATGGGAAACCTGGACCGTGGAATACCTAGGAGGCGGCATAGCCCTTAAATCAGCACACGGCAAGTATTTATCCGCCCTGCCCGACGGCTCGGTACAGGCCAACCAGGGCGCCGCCAAGGAGTGGGAAACCTTTACGGTGGAGAACGCCTAGGCGGCGGGTATGACGGATTTTCAGGGCGTAATCGCCCTGAAACAACAGGCGGCGTTTTTTCTTACGCGGAGATTTTGTGTCCGCGGATACGTCGTATCCGAAAAAAAGGAAAAACGGGGAACAAGGAGAAAAAAATGGCAATTAGTAACGGGCATCCTTTAACTCAAGAAACAGCGGACGCGCTTTGTACGGTGATAGCGATGGGTTTTGCAAGAGAAAATCC
>JAISQR010000305.1 GCA_031274035.1 Treponema sp.
GGGAACGGGCAGCACTTTGAGCAGGCGTACAACGCGCAGGCGGCGGTAGACATAGAGAGCATGCTGATAGTAGGGGAATACGTAACGAATCACGGGAATGACAAAAAAGAATTAGAGCCGATCGTACAGAGCATAGACGGGGAGACCTATAGGGCGGAGAAGGGATGCGCGGACAGCGGGTATTATAGTGAGGAAGCGGTACAGGCGGTAGAGCGGGAAAATGAGAAAGGGGAGCGGCAGGGGCCAGAAGTCTACTGTGCGGTGGGGAAACAGTCACATCACCGGAGTGTAGCGGATCTGGAAAAGCGGGAAGCGGAAGCGGTACCGACCGGAGCAACGGCGAAAGAAAAGATGGCGGCCAAAGTGAGGGGGAAGGAAGGGACAGCGGTATACAAGAAGCGGAAAGAGACGGTGGAGCCGGTATTCGGGATAATCAAGGGTGCGATGGGGTTCCGGCAGTTTTTACTGAGGGGGCTGGAGAAGGTAGGGATCGAATGGGACTTGGTAGCCCTGGCCTATGATATGAAGAAATTATTTTCGCTGGGGGGTGGGAGAGGTCTGTCCTTCTTGGGATAGGGGGGGGGAACAGACGGGGGAACGGGCATAATAAACCCATTCCCGCCTGATATGGGGAGCAATTTAGGCCGCCCTCCTGAAACTTACATCATTTTTTGCTGAAGCCCCACAAACTCCTAGGCTCCGGCAACCCTACTTCATGCGGGACAGGGCGCCGGACATATCGTAGCAGTAATCACCGAGCTTCTCTATGCTGCGGACCAGGTCTATGAAGAGCAATTCTCTCTTGACGTTAGCGCCGGCCTGGATACGCTTGCGGCCCAGCTTGCGCAGCTTATTCTGGGATATATTGATCTGCCCCTCCAGGTTACGGGCATGGAAACTCTCTTCGTGCGAAAGGGAACTGCCCAGGTGCGTATGGACAAAGTTAAGGAATTCCTCTACCAGTCCGACATAGGGCAAAAGGGCCTCCATTTCCTTGGTTTTAAAGGTTCTGTCTTTTTTAACACAGCGTTCCAGCAGCTTAATCATACTGAAACAGACATCAGTCATCTCCTCAATGTTACCGATAATATGTAAAAGCTGGGATATGTTGCGCTCGGTGCGGCGGTTAAGCTGACCGCGGCTGCATTCGATAAGGAAAGCGGTTATCTCCTCGCGCATTTGGTCGGCATAGTTTTCCCGTTCGGACAGTTCGGCTACCAGGGCGCTCACGCTTTCAAGGCTGACCGTTTCATCTTTCATCAGTTCTAACAGGCTGCTTATCTTGTTGTACATAAACGAAGCAAGGCCCGCCATATTGCGTATCTCCTTGGCAGCCCACACGATAGCAAGTTCCGGTACATTCAGTATGCCTTCCTGGTATACAAAACGGTAGACGCCGGATGCTTCACCCGTATCCGTGTCCTTGTCTTTTATAAGGAAGGTAACGAGTGCGCCAATCTGATTGACAAAGGGAAGGAAGAGGATGGTACATGCTACGTTAAAAATCGTATGAAACATGGCAAGATGGGTTGTAACTCCGGCGCCGTCTCTGGGCCCGGGGACGATAAAATCTACCAGTGCAACAAAGGGCTTAAAGACCATAAGTATGACCAAGGCGCCGAACACATTGAACAGAACGTGAACCAAGGCGGTGCGTTTAGCAGCGGTCTTTGCTCCTACGGCAGCCATGACAGCATCTATGGTTGTACCGATATTGGCCCCAAGTATCATAGCGGCGGATAAGTCAAACTTGATAAAATTGCCATGAGCCAAGGTGATGATCAGGGTAATTGTAGCTGACGACGAGTGCATGAGCAGGGTAACACCCATACCTACCCCCAAGCCGATAAGGTTGGAGAGGAAGCCGAGATCGGAGAGGGAACTAATAAAGGAAACTGATTCTGCATCTACTTTGGGAAGCGAATTGGTAAGGAATTCCAACCCTAGGAAGAGAATGCCGAAACCCATGACAGCTTCACCTATATCCTGGTGCTTCCATTTAACTGCCTTCATCACATAGCCTATCCCTATTGCGGGGAGGGCCAAGGCGGCTATATCCATCTTAAAGCCGATAGCCGAAGCTATCCATGCGGTTGCCGTTGTACCGATATTGGCGCCCATTGTAACGCCTATGGTCTGGGTCAGGGTAAGAAGGCCCGCATTAACAAAAGAGATCAGCATCACCGAAACTGCCGAGGAAGACTGTACTATGGCCGTTACCACAAGGCCGGTAAATACGGCGATAAAACGGTTCTTCGTCATCAAGTTGAGGGCTTTCTGCATACGGTCTCCGGCTGCCTGCTGTATGCCCTCGCTCATTACCTTCATTCCGTAGAGGAAAAGGCTTAAACCACCAAGCAAACCAAAAAGAGATGCCGCTATCGTCATGAGCTACCCCTTGTTCATAGACTGTTCTTTTTTCATCTGCCGTTTTTTGGTATACATATTTTCATCGGCCTGAATAAAAACCTCGTATAAATCGCGGTGTTCATTCTCATCATAGACCGCAATTCCAGCGGCTATGGCAAAATACTCCTTTTGATCTATCTTAATAAAGGATCTATTCTGTTCCATATCTTTCTTAAATGAATGGTTCAGAATATTTTCAAGTTTTTTAGGATCATAACCCACAGAAATGACACAGAATTCATCGCCGCCTATACGATAACAGGTCCCCGTTGAAGCAAAATTATTGTGGATAAGCTGGGCCGCCTTGGTAAGATACATATCCCCCTTAACATGGCCGAGCGTATCGTTTACCTCTTTCAGATTGTTAAGATCAAACATTATCATGCTGATAGGTACATTGTTTTTAAGATCGACTTCAATACGTTTTCTGTCCAATTCAAACGCGGTACGGTTGTTCAGGCCGGTAAGCACATCAATATATGCTATTTTCTGATGGAAAGGCCGGGAAATACCCTGGAAAATAACTGAAAAAAAGACGCCGGTAATGAGCGTTATAACGATTATCAGGAACAGACCGGAAAGCAGGGTGTAAATATTGATAGGAATAAGGGGTTTTGCATTGAACCGGAGGCCGATAAGCCCTATTATTTTATCGGGATTAACTTTCCCGCCGGCATTATAATCCGTAGTTACAGGCCAGAAAGAAATATACCTGTCGTTTACCTGTGCCGCAAGCTCGGTATAAACAGGAATTCCTTTGTAGGCTTTTTCAATGCCGGAAAGCAATTCTTTTTCTACCGCCTTCCCCAGAGGCTTAAATTCAGGATTGTTTAGCTCCTCTCCGTCAACCACATAGATATATCTATCCCCCTCTTTTTTTACCGTGAAAAGGGATTTTAAATCGGATATCTGGCGTATACGGTAGAGATCGTACTGGGTTTCAATAAATATTGAAGTTTCCATATCCGTTTCATTTTCCGTTAAGTGAAAAATATCCCGAGATAAAAGGGAATCGGTATAGGAAAAAATGTTTTCCACTCTTGTCTGTATGGATGTGAGCAGATTCATTCTGCTGTAATAAGACATGAAGAAAAACACCGAAAGTGCGGTAACAAGCACAGTAGAAAATATAACAATAATAATTTGAAATTCAAAATGATCCAGAAATTTAATTTTCTTTAGGAAGTATCTCTTTTCCAAACTAATCCTCTTTAAAATAACAGTTCATGTAACAAATATCAAAACTGCATCCACTTTCCCAAAACTTCAATATTTGAGAAAGTTGCCTTAGATTCGTGGAAAAACGGACGTTTAGCCGTCTTTCCCAAAGCCATTCCCATTGAACCACAGGTTCGCACTAACCGCATTTTGAGAATAACTTTAGTATAACTTAAATTTTTTTTTATAACTAGTCCCTGTCCGCCCTATGTCCAGGGTTGCTGTATTTACTTTCAAATTCCGGGAAACCACCAGAATTCAAAGAATTTCAACCGCGAACCATCCGATCCTTTCGTTCGAAATATCCAGACTTCAACGAGTTTTGTTTGTGAGGGTGGTGTGGTTTGTAGTTGATTTTTTTGGAGATAGTCTAGAAAGTATGATGAGTAGAGAAACGGGAAATGACAAAAAGAACAAAAGATGATACTATGAAAGAAGGACAATCACCATAGACAGCCGAAACGTAACCCTCTGAACGGGAAAAAAGCAAGGGTAAACATCGGACTATAAGTCCGCAACTTCCTCTGTAAAGACTCTGGCTGCCAATTTATAAGCGATCATGAAAGAACCTATAACGGTTCCTTTTCTTGGATTAAAGACCGCATAAAGATCGTGTTGGTCCGGGGAATCGGCATATTGGACATCAGTGCGGTACTGAAAGTAAGTATTACCACTGTCTTAAAAGCGCTTAAATCAACGACGCGGAAAAGATAGTTCTGGTGATGGACAATGCGAACCTTCGGTTCGACAACACCCATAGTATCGCTTCATGGCGTTTCCCCCGGGGAGACCGGCGGATACGGGGCCGGCCGAGTTGCCCTATACGCCTAAGCATGGCAGTTGGTTGAACATGGCGGAAATAGAACTGAGCGTATTGAACTGTCATGGGCTGTCAGAAGGAGATCGTGAAAAAAATCCGTGGGAAGCAGGCGGATTATGTGCTTGCTGTGAAGGAAAACCAGTCGGCCTTGCATGGGGAAATCAAAGAATACTTTGAATACTTTGATGAAAGGTAAACCAAAGAGCTGTCCGAGGACCTGAGGGAAAGCGAACTTGAGAAAGACCAGGGGAGGATAGAACAGCGGCGCATACGGACAGTCAGGGACATCGGGTTTCTCAGCGGGAAGAACGATTGGAAGGACCTTGCGGCTATCATAGAATGCCGGGGAACCCGCACCATAGGAGAGATAACTACGGTTTACGTGCCGGTACTTTATCAGCAATAAGGATGCGCCCACGGAAGCGTTCGGGAAGGATATCCGGGGGGCATTGGGGAATAGAAAACGGCCTGCATTGGATGCTGGACGTGAACTTTGGGGAAGACGGACGCCGTGTACGGAAGGATAACTCCCCAAAGAATTTGAACATTTTGAGGAAAGTAGCGCTATCGCGGCTGGGAGCCGTTGACGGATGCAGGCGGGTGAGCGTCAAACGGAAAATGCGCAGGGTAGGCCTTGTTCCAGAGTTCTTTCAGAAAGTTTTATTCGGCGGGTAAGTGCCGATGCCCTGCCCGACTACTTTCCAGGGTAGAATTTCATAGCAGAATTGAGTAAAATTATTCGCTTGGATATTCGGTCTATATGCACCAATGAAAGGGAGCGGCCTATGACGCAGAAAAAGCTATCAGTTAAACAAAAACTCGGGTTTGGTATTTTTGACCTTGGAGGTAATATGCTTTTTACCGTCATGGGCTTCTGGTGCCTCAACTATCTTACCGATACCGCGGGGCTGGCGGCGGCGTTTGCCGGAACAGCGGTAATGATGGGCAAGCTCTGGGATGCGGTTACCGATCCGGTGATGGGTTATATTTCCGACCGCACTCGTTCCCGATGGGGGCGGAGGCGTCCTTACCTGCTCTTCGGGGCTGTGCCTATGTTTCTTAGCATGTGGCTTTTCTTTACGGCTCCGGGAATTGAGAATCCTATCCTTCTTACCATGTGGGCGTCCCTTACGCTGATGCTTGTCAATACGGCAAGCACGGTGATCAATATCCCCTATTCATCCCTTACACCGGAACTGACTGGTGATTACCATGAAAGGACCAGCCTCAACGGATACCGCTTCGGCTGTGCAGTCTTTGGTACGATTATCGGCGCTGCGGCGGTGCAGCCCATAGTTGGACTTTTTAGGCCGGAAGGGACATCCCGCATGGAGCTTTTAAGCGCCCAGCGTACCGGATATTCGTTTCTCGGCTTCATTTTAGGGGCCATTATGCTGATCACAACCCTGCTTACCTTTTGGGGAACCAGGGAACAAGCCCATCCAAAAAAGGATATGCCTAAGGAAAGATTTTTCGCTACCTATAAAGCGGTGTTCACAAATAGGCCGTACCTGCTGCTACTGCTCACCTATGCCCTGCACCTATGCGGGATTACCCTGCTTCAGGGCATCCTAATTTACTACACCAAATATATCTTTAAACCGGAAGAAACTATCAGTCTTTTCGGCGCTGTATTAGCCCAGGAACAGATTACTACTCCGGCCATGCTCCTCCTCCTCCTTACCGCAATGCTCTTCATTCCTGTTTCAGTGCTGGTTTCAAAGCACATAGGAAAAAAACTCACCTACCAGATATGTTTTGTGATCCTTGCAAGTGCCTGTTTATTAATATTTACTGTAGGACATTTCATGGGGCCGGTCTTCTTCCTTGCGGTGATGATCTATGCGGGCGTTGGTGTAGGTTTTAGTTATGTGGCGCCGTTTGCTATGGTGCCTGACGCTATTGAATACGATGCGGTTAAGAGCGGTGAACGCAAGGAAGGGGCCTATTACGGGATATGGACCTTTATCGCCAAAGTCGGACAGTCCCTGGCGGTGTTTATTTCGGGACTTATCCTTGACCTTGGCGGCTATATTGCCGACGCGGTACAGTCAAGCGGCGCAATTACGGCCATCAGGATAATCGTGGGTCCCCTTCCCGCGATTATCCTTGCCGGAGCGCTTATCGTCATCCAGTTCTACCCCCTGGATGAAAAGACCTATCGGGAAATTATAGTACAGGAGAAAGGTATGTAAAAAGCTCTTTCAAAAGAGGATTTCCCAAAACTGACCGAGTTCTGGGAAAGGATCAAAATTCAAGGTTTAAAAGGAACTCCGATAGTTTTTTAAACCAGTAACATAGAGGGAGAAAAATATGAAATATGGTATTTACTATGCGTATTGGGAACGGCAGTGGGGCGGCGATTATATCAAATATGTAAAAAAAGCAGCCGCTTTAGGTTTTGATATTCTGGAAATATCCTGTGCTCAACTTGCGGATATGAAAGAAGAGGATATACAAACTTTTGCCCAGGCAGCGAAGGATTCCGGTCTTATCCTGACAGGCGGTTATGGGCCCAAGGCAAGTGAAAACATCAGTTCTTCCGATCCTGCCGTTGTTTCTCATGCGATGGATTTCTGGGAAAGAACTTTTGCGGTCTTACAGAAGCTGAACATTACTCTTGTAGGCGGCGGCATCTATTCCTATTGGCCGGTAGATTACTCGGCACCTTTCAACAAGGCCGCCGATCTGGATCGCAGTGTGAAAAACATGCGCCTGCTTGCCCGCAAGGCCGCCTCTTACGGCATCACGTTAGGGATGGAAGCTCTGAACCGCTTTGAAGGCTACCTTATCAACACAGCCGAGGAATGTATTGCCTATGTCAAAGCGGTGGACGAACCCAATATAAAGGTGATGCTCGACACTTTCCATATGAATATAGAAGAAGACAGCCTTTCTGATGCTATACGCAGCGCGGGTTCCTATCTGGGTCATTTTCATATTGGCGAGCCTAACCGCCGTCCGCCTAGGAAGCAGAGCCGTATGGACTGGCCTGCCATAGGCCGGGCCTTGAATGATATCCATTACATGGGAGCGGTGGTCATGGAGCCCTTTGTGCTGCAAGGCGGCCAGGTAGGAGAGGATATCAAGGTCTGGCGTGATATTTCACGCGGCGCCTCCGAACAGGACCTGGACGAAGAAGCCCGAACGTCGGTCCGGTTTATTCGCGAAGTTTTTGCCTGAATGAACCATGCCGCTGTATACAGGAATTGAGTGCCTAGGAGCCTGTGGGACTTTGGAGGGATCGACACGCCGCCGCCTCTTCCGGTAAAATTCCCCTATGAGTACACGACTGGTAAACATAGACCGGGAAACCCCCATGTTCTTCCCGCCGG
>JAISQR010000311.1 GCA_031274035.1 Treponema sp.
CACCCTCGCGTTCCAATAACAGCGGTGTTTCCCGGTCTATCGTTACAAATCTCGCGCTCATATAGGAATTTTACCGGAAAAAGCAGGTTTTTGTCGATCCCCCAAAGAGAAGCGCAACAAACTCCTAACAGCCGCGGACACTTCGTGTCCGATTGCACTTGTGGATTTTTTGCATATTTATGCAAAAAATCCCGATCAATGGGCATGCTGTGCTCTTCGAGCATTCGGAGTTTGCAAGGTATAAATATTCATATTTATGAATATTTATACCGTTTTATGCGCGAAGCGCAACAAACTCCTAGGGCGCAAAATATTCAGGGTATTTCTGCGTACATTGCTTTATCCAACTATTCTACCGCGGATTCCGGTAATTGGGGCGCCTTGCCAGGGCTTTTTTCAGGGCATCCATATCCGCTTCCGCGGCAGGGCCGCGGGGGGCAAGTTCCTCGGCCGCTATATCCAGGTTAAAGGGACGCCGCCCGACATGTTCAATATAGTGGGCGTCGGAAGAGGTGGTAAGGGGGTAGCCAAGGGTATCTACCTGCGGGGGAAGCCTTACACATTCTACCGCGGCCCAAGGGCCCTTCACCACTACCCCAAGCTGGCTTGTCATTGAGAATGCCGGACGGTCAACATGGGCTGGAATGATAATACCCCCGTACCCGCCGACTTTAGAACCGATGCTGTCCACACTGAGGTCCAGGGGATTGACGAGGTAGTATTCAACCTCCCCTTCAATATTATCATCCTCATCTACATAGACCTGATCGCCGGTTTTATCGGGGTCGTTCGGGAAGGGGGTCAGTATACCGTAGGCATAGTCATTCCAGGAAAGACAGGCTTCAAGATTCGTAAAGAGGCACAGGACGTGAATTTCTTCCTGGGTAGTAGCTTCCATACCGAAGATAGGGATAATGCCGAAACGGGGGCAAACTTTCGCAAACGCCGGACAGTTAAGGCCGGAGTTATGATCGGTAAGGGCAAGAACCTTGACGCCTCTCGCGGCGGCTCTTTCCGCCAAAACCCGCGGGGAAAGGTCCAGAGAACCGCAGGGCGAAAGACAGGAATGGTTATGGAAGTCTGCCAATAATGCCATGCTGCAACACGCCGGTACTAATCACCTTCCCTGATTATCTCGATTCTGATACCGTCGTTCTGATCCGGTTCGTCTTTTGGCGGAATAAGCACCTTGAGGATACCGTTTTTAAAGACGGCTTTGACATTCTCCTGCGCGTATTTATCCTGGGGAACAAAATACTTTTGCTTTTCGATATCCTTCATTTTAAGACGGCGCTTCAGATACCGGTAGTTTTCTTCAAGAGGTTGCCCGCTCTCAGAATCGGCCTTCTGGGGTATGCTTGCCGAAAAAACCATATAATCACCTTGGAAAGAAAGGGAAATATCCTTTTCGTCAAAACCCGCAAGGGCAAATTCAAAGATCAGGCTCCTGTCGCTTGTCATATAGACATTCATGGGCGGATAGGAATAGTTAGGGTAGTAATCAATATTTTCGTCAAATGCCCAACGGGCCTGAAAACCGGGAGAATGATTATCCATGCCGTTATCAAACTGATTAAAATTCCGCTGGAATTCATCCCTAAAATTTTGGGCCGCTTCAAAAATTTGGTCGAATATCGTTCCCAAATCCATGTAACCTTTTGTGGATTTCATTAAAGACTCCTTCGCGTATAAAAAACGCCTTTACCGGCCAAAAGCCCGGTACAATTGAACCCTCCACCGAGCGGTTCAGAGGATACGATTCATCCTCTTAATATAAATATAACAGAAAATACGAAAAAAAGCAAGCTAAATATTCAGCAATTTTACTTTTAAGAAATTCAGCCGCGTTGCGACACGAAAGCTCGTGAAAGGAGGAAATAGGAGAAACCTTTCAGCATAACCTCATGAGACCAGAGGAGAAATCCAATGTACCTCATACGGAAAGGCGTCGGACCGAAGGTCCGCGCGAACCTTCGGTCCTCGGTTTGTGAAGCGGCGGACCTGTGGTCCGAAGACAGCGAGTACAATCGAAAACAAAGTTTCCGCGCCGCGGGAATGAGCCCCGAAATAATTCTTCTTGCATGAGGCTTTCACTTTTGCGGTAGTGGGAGCGGCCGTGGAAGGCAGGAAAGGGCAGAACGCCCGTCGCTGGCCGGACACCTCGGCCGGGGTCATCGAACCAGAGGTTCGCGAACGGGGCAGATGTACTACAGCAGGTTATCAGACCCTGCGGGTCTGGCAATGAGGGGGCGGATTGTATGCGCCGCCATGCGGCTGCGCGGCATTGTACGGGAACGTTCAGACCGAAGGTCTGCAAGGTCTCATAGCCTCTGGATGAAATGAGCCGCCGACGGACAAGGCGGGATACAAGTACACCGGGCCTCTCCCTGCCTCTCAATGGGAGAGGAGATTACTGCGGGGAACCGGGGTAATAGCACGAAAAGCGAGCGGCCTAACCAGTACCGTCAAGCGAAGGAAAACGAAGTGCGATGGGAAGGGCTATGAGAAGCCGTGCGAACCAAAGGTTCGCCTCGCGGTCTTGCCGGGCTTTGCGCCCGGCGCCGCACTTTGTTATACGGAAGAACCCGCTTGCGCGGGGGAGGGTTTAGACTAATCTTAGTGACGAGG
>JAISQR010000456.1 GCA_031274035.1 Treponema sp.
GCAAGGTATAAATTTGCAATAAATTGCAAATTTATACGATTTTTGGGCAAAGTCCCACAGGCTCCTAGGAAGCCCTTCTCTCAGATAACTGCTTTGCCAAAGGTATATAAATGTGGAAAGACGTACCTTTACCGATATCGGTTTGCAGCCTAATATTCCCTTTTAGTTCTTTGACCCGTTCCCGTACCAGGTTCAGGCCTATACCCCTGCCTGCATGCATGCCTTCCTCTTCAGCGGTACTAAAGCCGGGGGCAAAAATCACCTGGAGAAGACGGCTTTTTTCTGAAATGTCCT
The DNA here is from genome assembly GCA_031274035.1 of Treponema sp. Taxonomy (GTDB): domain Bacteria; phylum Spirochaetota; class Spirochaetia; order Treponematales; family Breznakiellaceae; genus JAISNI01. The sequence goes on from JAISQR010000456.1 coordinate 295, forward strand.
TGTTTTCCAGCATGTTAAGTTTTTCGGCCTTCTCCCGTATACGCTCCAGATTGATCCCTTTGCCGTCGTCGCTGAGGCTTATATGTATCTTACTATCTTCTATCTTGATTGAAAGACGTATATTCCCGGTTGCGTCTTTACCGGCGGCTTTCCGTTCATCCGGCTCCTCAATGCCATGATACACCGCATTACGGACCAACTGGGTAAGTATCTCCTTGATCACCCGGCGCGGGCCTATTTCCAGCGCCCTGCCGTCAATTCCGTCAGATTTAAAATTTACCTTTTTATTAAGATCAGCCGAAACCCTATCCGCTGCCTTGGTCAGCGATGCCAGCAGCACGTATTCATCCTGCCGTTTAGGTCCGCCTGTTTTAAAGGAGTGTATTTTATTTAAAGTTACTTCAAACCCATCCCGTTCACGCATTATCATTTCTATCTCAACAGTCAGATGAAGCATATCATCAAAAGAAACAGACTCCTGATCCCGATAATCCTTGATCTTGGACTCAAGATTATGTAGCTTATTGCCGAAGGTCTGAAGCCCCAGAATAACCGCGTTAGACTTAATGGCATGAACAGCCTGGTAAATTCCTACTACCGCCTCCTGCGATGAAATGTCTTTGTTTTTCAGTATCGCGTTTATACGTTTAAACTCATCATCGGTGTCTTCCAGAAAATCCTCAAAAACCCTCGGCTCTATCTGTATTATCTCAAAGAGCGCGCGCATCTCTTCCTGTCGTTTATCCGCTTCCGCTGTAAGCTGCCTTTCAAGTTCCTTTTCCGTGGTAATATCTTCAATAGTACCCAGAATAAAGTGGCCTTCAATGCCGTGGTATACCGGTGCAAACGTACAGCTAAGAATCTTTGCGGCGTTAGTTTCCATACTGGTATAGTTTAGTTCAGAAAGGGGATTGATTTCGTCTAGCATCCTTTGATCAAAAGAACGGTTGTAAACCATGCCAAAATAATCGGTCAAAGTTTCCATTTCTTTGGGTTTAATCGATGAAATAAGCAAAGCCGGAAACGTTTGGCCGGAAAGATTCTGGCAGTCAAGAATCTTTTCCAATACACTGGAATACTGCGGCTGGATAATATAGTCTTCATTCATAAGGAAAAGGCCGATTTTAAGGTTATCTTTCATGGTGGCCATTACATCACGTTCGCCCTGTAATTGAAGGATCAGCTTTTTGCCCCAGTTATCCTTGGCGATACGGACGCCTTCGTACACAACCGTAAGGATCAGCACAAGGATATACGCAGCGCAGATGCAGGCGCCTATCTGGGGGCTGTAGGGGATACGGGCCAGGCCGTCAATAAAGGTCTCCGCGGCGACTATTGCAAAAAGCATCAGGGAAAGGTAAATTCCCGACCATAACCCCATAAGAAAAATGGATAACACCGGAAAAGCAAACATCCAGAGACTGGCGAAACCATTCATCCCGCCTGAATACACCAGAAAAGCGCATATAATACCGAAGGAACATACCGGAATGGATGCCGCAACAATATACGGCATCTTGGTACGCAGGAGAATCAACCCAACGATACAGATTCCGGCAATAAGAAAGTCTATAATTGATTGAGGAGTATCTCCTGAAACCAGAACAACAGCGCCAAAGATAAGGAGCAGAAGCCCCCCTGCTAAAAGGACTGCATTGAGTACAATAAAGCGGACTATATCTTCCAGATTTTCTTCTCTTCTTCCAACAAATTTTCCATTAGAAAAATAGTATAAAAAATCTTTCCGCTCCTCAGCCATATCTTAGGTTCCCCCAACCGCTTCTATTGCTACAGACAAACAAAAACTTCCCTGTTCTAAAAATTGAAACGGGATGCAGAGTACCCTTGTTTTTCCGTCTGACCAGATAACGGAATGTTCTATCCCTTTTACTATAGTAGGCAGAGAAATATTCAATTTAAAGGCATCTTCCAACCCGCGCTTCGCATTTCCAGCGATAATATTGATTATTTCCCCAATCGCGTCAACTACCTCACCGTCAAAATCGGAATGTTTGGTCCCGGTAAGAATATCCGTCAGCTTGATTGCATGTTCCTGTTTCAGGGAGATAACCACCGCACCGCGAGCTTCCCCTGTTATACCTATCACCGCGGAAATATCCCACTCGGTAATAGCTTCTTTAAGGGAGAAATAGGGCCTTCCGGTTTTTATGTCGAGATGGAGGAACTCTTTGAAAACACTTACACAGACATCAATGAACGGCTGAATATACTTTTCCATAATATAATCCTTAACTTTTATATAGTGATCTTAGCCAGTTTCTCTTGAAAAGTTTTTTCGTTTATCGGTTTAATAATATAATCGGTAGCGCCGCTTTTAAGGGCTTCTATGACATTGTATTTGGCAGCTTCACTTGTTACCATAAAGATAGGAATATCTTTATACTCATCTTTTGCCCGCACCGTCTTGAGAAAATCTATCCCTGAAAGTTCGGGCATATTCCAGTCCAGAAGTACTAGATCAATCTTCTGCGACGTGATTATCTGCAAGGCTTCCTTCCCGTTTGATGCTTCTATAAATTGGCAGGAGATTTTAAGCAGGCCGAAAGTATTCTTTACAATACTCCGCATAATACGGGAATCGTCTACAACAAGAACGTTTTTCATACGTTATCCTCCAAAATACACAATAGTAGTAACTACTCAGGTATGTGCGATATTTCATATATTCTTCTTGCTCTCAAGTGCTTGGGGACCCTGTGGGTCCCTCACAAAGGAGCTCCGCCCCTTTCGCTCCAACCGGCTCATTTGGGACTAAAGTCCCCTGGCTAAAAGCCCATTCATTCCGCCGATTGAGCCACGGTAGTGGCGACGCTATCCCCGCATTAGTCCTGAGTAATTACCAATAATATCTTATACTACGATTATAAAAAAAAGAATAGTCCTAAATCCAGACAGATTTAGGACTATTAAGAACTACATTTTTTAATGGTTTTGAGATTTATTTTTAAGATGATTTTAAATAATCTTTAACTAATATCAAACATATCACTATTGGCTGCAAAAACCAAATTCTTGAGGCTTTTTTTGAAACAAAAAACATTTTCATAAGAAAGAAAGGCAGGTTACAAAGAACGGAACAAGGATCAAGGATGGAGTTTTTTGGGATATTTGCACCGCATGACATGAGGCTCGTTAAAATCTCTCAAACTAAAAAAATCTCTATCCGCTATCCAAGGCGCGGAAGATCAAAGACACCGGTAAAATCGACCGTAACTCCGGGGAACGTGTCTATGGCCGCGGCTTTATTCATTTCAATTTCAGTAGGATTATACACATTACGGCTGTTCAGCAGTGATTTGTAGAGTATCTTATCCGCAGGGTCTATGATCCAGTACTCCTTAACCCCGGCTGTCATATAAAGGGTATACTTTGTCATCATATCGCGGGACCGGTTCGCCGGTGAAAGCGCCTCTATGATAAAACGCGGCGCACTGAGATACCTGTTTTCCTTCAGCATGGACTGTTCGCAGACCGTAAAGATGTCGGGCTGGACAAAGGTTTCCTCGTTGCCCTGCTTATAGAGGGGGTATACGTCAAAAGGCGCCATGATCACCGTACAGGAATGGGGGCTAACTGGGAATTGAGCTGGTTATACATAGCTCCCACTATCCTTTGGTGTATATAACTCGGTGAACTCATGGCGTATTCAATGCCCCTGATACGTTCAAACCGGGGCTCGACCAGGTACTGATCCGCGGTATAAATTTTTTCCGGTAGCGCCATAATGCCCCCTTCTCATTTTATAACGTTATTTAAGTTCCTCCGTCAAGCGTTTTTTCATGACTGACACCTTAAACAAATTTTTTTCCAGGGCTGTTAAACCGCAATGATAATGTCCTCATGTAAACGCAATAGAAATGTCCCCTTTGGTAGAATAGCGGCAGGAGGGCAGGATGGCCGGGAGACTACCGATGGGACAGAAAGAATTGCTGAGAGGAAAAGTCATGGAACTCGTGAAACGGGGGCAGTTGACGATACGGGCGGCGGCGAAGGAACTCAAAGTGAGCTACCGACAAGGACGGCGGATATATGCCGCTTATCGGGCGGAGGGGACATTTCTATTGGTCTCCGACACCCCGCCCGCAACGTGTTGACAAAATCAAATCCAGGGAATAATATACCTACAGACGATAAGCGGTTTTTACTTGATGGTGAAACCGGTTTCATAATGTAGAGTATATCACGTAACAGGGAACGATATGGCTGAATTAGTCCGGGCGGCAAAGATAAATAAGGCGTTTTCCGGGGTGATGGCCCTACAGGATGTTCAGTTTGATCTAAACCCGGGGGAAGTACACGCCCTCCTGGGGGAAAACGGGGCGGGAAAATCGACCCTCATGAAGATCATTTCCGGGGTATATACCCGTGACGCGGGGGAACTGTACATAAACGGCAATAAAATCCTCCATGACCTCACCCCCCAGACCGCCCAGGCGCTGGGTATCGGCATCATACACCAGGAACTGAACCTCTGCCCTCATTTGACGGTGGCGGAGAACATCTTTTTAAACAGGGAATTTACCAAATCGGGGGTTTTAAACGAAAAAAAACAGAACGAAGCGGCGAAAAAATACCTTAAAACCCTTAACCTGGAAATAGATCCCGCCATACCGGTCAGAAAATTACCGGTCTCCAAACAGCAGATGGTGGAAATCTGCAAAACCCTTTCCATGAACGCTAATATTATCATCATGGACGAACCTACTTCGGCGCTTACCGAGAAGGAAATAGAGGACCTCTTTAAGGTCATCGCCATGCTGAAAGCGGAAGGCCGGGGGATCATCTATATTTCCCACCGTCTGGAGGAGCTTTCCCGTATCGTGGACCGGGTTACTATCCTGCGGGACGGCCGGTATGTTAAAACCTTGAACTTTGTCGAAACCAGCCTGCCGGAGATCATCAGCCTTATGGTGGGCCGCGCCTTAACCGAAAAATTTCCCCGCATAGAAACGGACCGGGGGGAAAAGATACTGGAGGTAAAAAACCTTTCCTCCCCCTGCGGGGTCGGGGTAAAAAAGGTATCCTTCAATTTATACAAAGGGGAAATCCTCGCCTTTGCCGGCCTTATGGGGGCCGGCCGTACCGAATTGGTCAGGGCGATTTCCGGGGCGGACAAGATGACCGGGGGGGAGATCTTTCTCCGGGGGCGGCCGGTAAAGATACGCGCCCCCGGCGAGGCTATCGCCCAGGGCCTCTTTTGCGCCCCCGAGGACCGGAAGCGGGACGGCCTCTGTGTCAAGATGACCCTGGCGGAAAATATCACCCTCCCCAGCCTGGACATTGTTTCAAAACTGGGCATTATCCGCCGGAAGCTGGAAGCGAAAAAATCGAAAGAAATGATTCAAAACCTTAAGATAAAAACCCCCAGCGTGGATCAATACGTGCGGAATCTTTCCGGGGGGAATCAGCAAAAGGTAGTGGTGGGAAAATGGCTTATGCGGGATGCCCAAGTGGTGATCTTTGACGAACCTACCAGGGGTATCGACGTGGCATCCAAAATCGAGATATACAACATCATCAATGATTTAAAAAGAAACGGCATCGGGGTTATGTTCGTTTCTTCCGAATTGCCGGAAATAATAGGCATGGCGGACCGCATCATGGTTATGTGTAACGGCAGGATTACCGCGGAACTCATAACCAAAGATACCAGCCAGGAAGAGATACTCAAATACGCGACACAATATTCATAACGGGGGATTTTTATAATGAGTGATACGGCCAAGCGGGGATTGGGGTTGAATATATCCCGTTCCCAGCGACAATTATTATCGACCTTCAGCGGGCTTTTCCTGCTGGGCGTGGCTTTTACTATTTTAAGCCCCTACTTTTTCTCGCTTAACAACCTGTTGACGGTGGCGACTCAAACCGCGGTAATCGCCATCATCGCCGTGGGCCAGACCTATGTGCTCATCACCGGCGGCATCGACCTGTCCATCGGCTCCAATATCGCCCTGGCCGGTATGATATCGGGGCTGTGTATGCAGGCCCATATTCCTGTTTCCCTGTCTATCGCAGCCGGATTGCTTATGGGAATGCTTGCGGGGGCGACGAGCGGCGCTCTTATCGCCTATGCGAAGATACCGCCCTTTATCGCCACCTTGGGCACCATGACCATTGCCCGGGGCGTGGCGCTGACCTTAACCCAGGCCATTCCCATCAGCGGCCTGCCCAAAAGTTTTACGGTCTTCGGAACCGGAGCTGTTTTAGGCATACCCAACCCGGCTATCATTATGGTCCTCTTGGTGGTCATTTTCGGATTTATCCTGGCAAAAACCAAACTGGGCCGCCATGTCTACGCCACGGGGAGCAACTTCGAGGCCGCCCGGCTCTCCGGGGTAAATACCAAAAAAGTGCTCATGGCGGTGTATATCTTCTCCGGGCTTTTGGCGGCCTTCGCGGGGCTCATCATGGCGGGCCGGATCATCTCCGCCCAGCCTACGGCCGGAGACGGGTACGAGCTTGACGCGGTGGCCTCGTCGGTCATAGGCGGAACCAGCACCATGGGCGGGGAAGGCTCTGCGGCGGGAACCCTTATCGGCGCCTTTGTCATCGGCGTTCTCCGGAACGGCCTTAACCTCATAGGGGTGTCCCCCTTTATTCAGAAGATCGTCATTGGTATTGTAATTGTAGGGTCCGTGTTTCTTGATCGGATCCAGCGGAAAGAGTAAGCATGGTCCCCGTATGGGGATTATAAAATATGTAGGAGGAAGAAATGAAAAAGATCCTATTTGCAGCGGTACTTATTATCGCTATTACCGGTATTTTGCCGGTATTCGCCGCCGGCCGGGGCCAGCAAAGCAGCGGTAATATCAAAGCCATTTTTATTGCCATGGATTCTCAGGACGAGCACTGGCAAAAAGTTAAGGCCGGAACTGAAGCCAAGGCTAAAGAGCTGGGAAACATTGATATTTCCTTTAACGCGCCGCCCACAAAATTAGACTCGGTTACCCAGCTTCAAATGGTGGAAGACGCGATTACCAAGCAGGTTGATATTCTCCTGGTAGCGCCCCTTAACGCCGACGCTATTGTACCCGCCGTTGAAAAGGCAAAGGCTGCCGGTATTGTGGTTGTTATTATCGATTCAGCGGCCAATACGGACAAGTACGACGCTTTCCTGTCCACCGATAACAGCGCCGCCGCCGCCCTTGCCGCGGATGAGATGGCCAAGGCCATAGGCGGAAGCGGCAAGATCGCCATCATCAACCACCAGGCCGGGGCGGGGACCACCATGGCCCGGCAGAGCGGGTTTGAGAACCAGATCAAAGCAAAATACTCCGGTATCACTATCGTGGGGACCCAGTACTCCGACGGGGACAAAACCAAGGCCCTTAATATCGCCACCGACTTTATGACCGCCAATCCCGATCTGGCCGGTATCTACGCCACCAACGAAGGTTCGACCATCGGGGCGGGGAACGCCATTGAGCAGGCCGGAAAAGCGGGCAGGGTAAAATTTGTCGGTTTTGACTGGTCCGCGGATACCAAGTCCCTGATTGAGCGGGATGTTCTTAACGCCACCATGGTACAGAATCCTTTTGTCATGGGCTATGAAGGACTGCAAGTCGGGGTGGATGTTTACAACAAAAAGACCGTTAATAAACAGACCGATACCGGCGTAACCGTGGCTACCAAGGCAAACGCGGCGCAGATTGACGCTCTTGCCTGGGGCGGCAAATAACCGGTAGCTTCTTTAAGCGGTTTGCGTACTGTTTCAACGGAACAGGAGCAAGTACGGGGGCTGTCCGGGGAAGCAAGCGCTTTTCCAGACAGCCCCCGTACATTCTGCCAACGCCTATAGCCGCCGCCTCCATACGGCATTAGGGGGAACGCAGGGGTGTCAGCCACCGAACCTAACATAGGGGACGCCCATAACATCACCGGGCTGGCGGACTTTACCCCTTTCATCCGCCAGCCCTATATTAAACTACTAAGGTGACAGTCACCTTTTTTCGGATAATTTTTTTTCTTCTTTACTTCTTCCGTTTTCGCGTTCTTCGCGGTTAAAAAAAGTAAAATTGCTGTTGGGAGCTTGCGGGGTATTGAAAAGAAAAGAGTTCCGGTGTATACTTATCATGTAAGGATGATTCTATACCCTTAGTCTAGCAGCCTGTTGCACTTGTGGATTTTTTGCATAAATATGCAAAAAATCCCGATCAATGGGCATGCTTTCGGAGTTTGCAAGGTATAAATATTCATATTTATGAATATTTATACTATT